>NZ_JACARK010000360.1:0-2525 GCF_013386655.1 Pseudomonas sp. K5002
CCCATTGGCGCGGCGTGACCGTGGCCCGTGATCGCCTGGCGCAGTTCATGCCGCCGTGGATCGCCGTGGCCATCGGCCTGGCACTGCTGTTGGCATTGCTGTTCGGGTTGCGGATGAAACTGGCGTCGGATGCCGAGCCGGTGTTCAAGAATATTCATGCCCTGGGGGAGATCCCGGTGCAGGCCATCGACCGTCCGGTGGCCCAGCCGAAAATCATTGAGCGACCGCGTCTGGCAGGCTTCCTGGTGGAAGACATCAAGGCCGGTCGCGTAGCCGTGGAAGATGCCGTCGACCGCTCCGTGGTGACCATCCGTGGTGATGAACTGTTCGCCTCGGCCAGCTCCAGCATCGTCGATGACTTCCAGCCGCTGATGCTGCGTATTGCCGACGCCATCCGCAAGGTCAAGGGCCAGGTGCGGGTCACCGGCCACAGCGATAACCGTCCGATTGCGACCCTGCGCTTTCCGTCCAACTGGGCGCTGTCCGAGGCGCGGGCCAAGTCGGTGCTGGAGATTCTCGCGGCCAAGACCGGCCAGCCGGAACGCTTCAGCGCCGAAGGCCGCAGCGACACCGAGCCGGTGGCGACCAACGCCACAGCCGAAGGCCGTGCGCGCAATCGCCGGGTAGAAATCACCGTATTGGCGGAGGGCGTCGAGTGAAGGCGTTTTTCAGTTTTGTGATTCGCTGGGTGATCCCGCTGCTGGGCCTGATTGCCTTGAGCCTGATCATCTGGTTTGTGGGCCCGTTGCTCGATGTGCTGGTGCCGGAAGGGCGCCGCTGGGCGCTGATCATCCTGGTGTTCGCGGTGTGGATTGCCTACCGCGTGTTCCGGATTATCCAGGCCCGGCGCCAGGCTGCCGAAGTGATGCGCAGCCTCGCGGCGGAAACCCCGCCAGACCCTGCCAGCGTCGCCACCGCCGAAGAGCTGGCGACCCTGCGCCAGCGCATGGACGAAGCCCTGGCCCTGTTGAAAAAGGCCAAGCTGGGCGGTGACGAGCGCCGCAACCTGTATGAGCTGCCGTGGTATGTGATCATCGGCCCACCGGGCTCGGGCAAGACCACCGCGCTGGTCAATTCCGGGCTGCACTTTCCCTTGGCGGCGCAGTTGGGTGCCGGTGCGGTACGGGGCGTGGGCGGTACGCGCAATTGCGATTGGTGGTTTACCGACCAGGCCGTATTGCTCGACACCGCTGGCCGCTACACCACCCAGGACAGCAACTCCACGGTGGATAAAGCCGCCTGGCTGGGCTTTCTCGACCTGCTGAAAAAGCAGCGATCCCGGCGCCCGATTGACGGTGCGTTTATCGCCATCAGCCTCTCGGACCTGCTGCTGGGCAGCGATGCCGAGCGTGCCGCCCATGCCGCCGCGATCCGCCTGCGCATCCAGGAGCTGTACACCCAACTGGGCGTGCGCTTCCCGATCTACCTGATGCTCACCAAGCTCGACCTGGTGCCGGGCTTCATGGAGTTCTTCGACAACCTGAGCAAGGAAGAGCGCGCCCAAGTGTGGGGCATGACCTTCGCCCTGGACGACGGCAAGAACAGCGACAGCCCGCTGGCCCATCTGCAAAGCGAGTTCGCCGGCCTGGAACAGCGCCTCAACGAGCGTCTGGTGGAGCGCCTGCAACAGGAACGCGATCCGGCGCGGCGCGACCTGATCTACGGTTTCCCGCAGCAGTTCGGCGCGTTGAAGGATTGCCTGCAAGGCTTCCTCGAAGGCGTGTTCAAACCCAACGCCTTTGAAGAGCGCGTCTTGCTGCGCGGTGTGTACTTCACCAGCGGCACCCAGGAAGGCAGCCCGATTGACCGCTTGATCGGCGCCATGGCCCAGAGCATGAACCTGGACCGCCAGCACCTGGCGCGCCAGACCGGCACCGGGCGCAGTTACTTCATCGAAAAACTGTTCACCGCCGTGGCGTTTGCCGAGCGTGGCCTGGTGGGCGTCAACCCGAAGGTCGAGCGCCGTCGCAAGTGGATTGCCCGGGGTGTGCTGGCCGCAACCGTGGCGCTGGTACTGGTCGTCAGCACGTTGTGGTGGGTGAGTTATCGCGCCAACCAGGCCTACATCGCCCAGGTTGACCAGAAGGTCGCGCCGTTGGGCCAGACCGTGCAGAACCTCAGCCCGGCACAGCGCGAAGTACTCGCGGTATTGCCGTTGCTCAATGCGGTGAAGAACCTGGCGGGCGACTCGCCGAGCTGGTCCGAAGGCTTGGGCCTGTATCAGGGCGACATGCTCGAAGCCGAATCCGCCAGCGTCTACCGCAAGCTGTTGATCGCCGTGTTCGCGCCCCGTTTGGTGACGCGCATCGAAGAGCAACTGCACGGCGGCGGCAATTCCGACTTCCTCTATGAAGGCTTGAAGGCCTACCTGATGCTCGCCGACAGCGAGCATTACGACCCGGACTTCATCAAGGCCTGGATCGCCCTCGACTGGGACCGCAACCTGCCGCGCGACCTGCCGGCGGACCAACGGCAGGCCCTGATCGGGCACTTGCAGGCCTTGTTCGAGCGGCATCCGCCCAGCG
>NZ_JACARK010000361.1:0-618 GCF_013386655.1 Pseudomonas sp. K5002
CGGGCACGCTCCAGGGTTTCGTCGGCCAGAGGCACGCCGTGCTTGTCGATGGCCGCGCCGCCGATCACGTCGTGGCTCAGTTCGAAGCCCAGGCTGTACCTGGTGTTGGCCACTTCCAGCACCTTGACCGCTTCGGCCATGATTTCCGGACCAATGCCGTCGCCAGGGAGAATCAGAATCTGCTTGCTCATGGGTTCCTCATTTCATCAAGCGACCCGCCCGTGGGCAGGTCGGGAAAAATTAATCAGCGTTCGGCCCACACCACCAGCACGTCGGTGCTGAAGGTGCCGTCGGCTTGAATCTCGAAGTAATCGCGCACTTCCTGGCCCATTGCCTTTTGCAGCTCCAGGATCGCGGCACGCAATACCTCTGGGGTGCGCATGCGCTCGACCCACGAGGTGTATTCCAGGCGCAGGCGCTGGCGGCTGCTGTTGCGCACATGCAAACCGGCTTCGCTGAGCTGGCGCATCCACTCGCCGGCGGAATAGTCACGCACGTGGCTGGTGTCGCGCAGCACTTCGACGGTTTGCAGGTAAGTGTCCAACAGCGGGCTGCCCGGTGACAAGACGTCCACGAAAGCGGCCACGCCACCCGGCTTGAGCACCCGGCGCACTTCAC
>NZ_JACARK010000362.1:0-3541 GCF_013386655.1 Pseudomonas sp. K5002
GCGAACAAACGTTCCAGCTGGCTCAACGAAACGTGCGCCGCCTGTGCCAGGGCTTGGGCCGAGACCTTGCCACTCAGTTGCTGATCCAGCGCCGACAGCGCGCGCTCCACCCTGGCATCTTCCAGTGCGCGTCTCGGCAATTGGCGCAGCGTGCGCTCGAGTGCTTCCAGGGACCGTTCACTGTCGGCCAGGGCGGCCTGCAAAGAGTCGAAGTCAAAGGCGCCGGGTTCGGCATACACCATCAACACCTCACCGTGGGAGTGGAGGATGGCGTGGGGCATTCTGGACGGGATAAACAGGCGATGGGCCGTGATGGCACGGCCATCGAGGCTGGCCGTGACCGGCCCGCCCGCGGAGAACATCAGCTGATGGGCATAGTGTGCATGGGACGCGGTGCGCCCCGGTATGCCCTGGATCAGCCCGTAGTCAGGCCCCAGCCACAGGCGACCTGACCATTCGGGGCTCACTCAGTAACCGTTGTCCTGCAGCAGGTCGGCCACACTCGAGGACGGCCAGCGCTTGTAGTACTTCAGCAGTTCGGCAGCGCGGTTGGTGAAGATGCCATCGACGCCGGCTTTCATGACCTTGTCGAAGTCCACCGGCTCATCCACGGTGTACACGTGCACCAGCAAGCCCTTGTCGTGGGTCAACTGGTTCATCTCGGGTTTGACCAGGTCGGAATAGCTCTGGTCGCCGAGGTTGGTCAGCTGTGCCGAAGGGCCGGTACCGATGGCGCCCAGGCTCTTGGCCTCGTCGATCCATTTTTCGAACTCGGCGGCGTCCTTCGGCTCCTGCTTGGCGTAGTAGGCGGCTTTGCTCGGCTCGCCGGACTCGGCGAAGGGCACCTTGGATTTCGGTTCGATGCTGCCTTCACCTACCCACAACAGCAGGATTTTCGGGGTGTTGGGCATCTCTTTTTGCAGTTCTTTCAGGCTGTCTTTCTCAAAGGTTTGCAGCACCACGCGGCCCTTGCCCTGGCCGACGCCGATGTTTTTCTGGGCCTGGTTGGAGCCGGTGGAGCTCAACCAGCCTTTATCCAGCAGTTTGTTCTTCAGGTCGGCCTCGATGCCCGGGAATTGCTTCGGCTCCTTGGTTTCGATGTACAGGCCGGGTTTGTGCTGCGGGTTGCCTTCGGCGATCTTGATGATTTCGTCCAGGCTGAGAATTTTCAGGCCGACGAAGCCCGGGCGGGCACGGTCCGGGTAGGCGGCGTTGAACCAGCTGCCGGCGTCCAGGGTTTTAAGTTCGGCCCAGGTGAATTCGTTGGCCGGGCTGTCCTTGCGCTCCGGGAACTTGGTGGCGACGTCGGTGGTGCGTTGCAGGTTGTTGTCATGCAGGGCGAATAGCACGCCGTCCTTGCTGCGTTGCAGGTCCATTTCCAGGTAGTCGGCACCCAGGTCGCGCGCGACTTTGTAGGCGGCGGCGGTGGATTCCGGTGCATCGAAGGAGGCGCCACGGTGGGCAATCACGGCGGGGTGCGGAATGCCTTCGTTGGTGGCCAATTCGGTAGGGCTGATCGGGCTTGCCGCCTGTGCGTGGCCAAGGCCCAGCATCAGGGCCAGCAGCAGGGCACTCTTGGTAAACGTGACAGGCATATGCGAAGTCCTTTCGTGGAGGTAACTTTGAGAAGGGCTCCTTTTTAACAATTGCTTGCGAATGGCGCTATCACCAAACCGACATTAACGTGTTCACCGGCCATTTTTCTGCACTTTTGTGCGGTGCGATGCAGTACTCTTGCCTTGAATTGCCCCATCAGAGGGCAGATTTTCCTGCCACGCGTGTAAACCATCTTTCCAGTCCAAGTAGGACTTTTCAGTGAGGTTTACCATGCGCATCACCTCCGAGCTTATCTGCCAGGCCGCCGACCAACTCCAGGGTTTTGTCGGCCTGAACCGCAAGACTGGCCAGTACATCGTCCGTTTCAGCGAAGACTCCTTCGGCATGGACGTGGCCGATGACGGCATTATCCCGACCGCCGAGTTTGTCTGGCTGCCGGTCGACGGGCAGGCCATGACCTTGTCCCGCGAGCGGATCCAGTTGTTGCTGGACCAGAACATCGACGATCGCATCAACATCACGGAACCGCTGCGGGTGTACATGCGTCGGGTGGAGATTCCACAGATCAGTGCGGTGCGCAGTCTGGTCAGTTGAGTGCCGCATAGCCCTGCGGCTGGAGCGCTTTTTGTGGCTAGGGAGCTTGCTGTGGCAGGAGGCTTGCTGTGGTGAGGGAGCTCCCTCACCACACAAGCTCCCTCACTACAGCAAGCGCCCTCACCACAGAGCCTCCCTTGTCCACATTAAGTGTTTTACACGGGCTGAGGTTTCAGCGCTCGAACGCGTAAGACCGCTCCACCTTGCACACCCGCGTATGGCACGCCAAGTACCAGGTGGCGCGGCCCTGTTCGCGCACCTCAGTGTGTTCGGCGTGCTGCTTCCAGGCCAGGATCGCGGCTTCGCTGCTCCAGTAGGACACTGTGATACCCAGCCCGTCGTCCCCGCGCGCCGATTCCACGCCGAGAAAACCGGGTTGTTGCCGGGCCAGTTCCAGCATGCGGTCGGCGGCTCGTCCGTAACCGTTGTCACCTTCAGTGCGCAATGAACTGAACACCACGGCGTAGTACGGCGGCTTGGGTGTCTTGGCGATCATGCGCAGGCCTTCAGCAGCGCAATGGCCAACGGCGGGGTGACGTCTTTAAGCGCCGCACGTTCCGGCTGGAACAGGGTGGCGACAAAAAACGGATGGCCCAGCAATTCCACCGCCCGCAGATCGCCCGCCGAGTCATGGCCGCTGGCGATCAGGTCGGCTTCCAGCAATGCGCTTTCGAAGTCTGGATTGATGCCATAGCGGCAACGGTAGCCTTCATGGATATCGAGGGTGGCGTAGGCCTCGGCGATGCGGGTATAGGCCATCAAGCGGATGGTGTCGGTCGCTTCCACCAGCGCACAGGTCAGGGGCGTGAGTACTGCACGGGGCGAATCGGGGGCCAGTTCGCCATGTTCTGCGTCGGCCCAGCCCAGCACGTTGCGGGCATATTCCAGCACCGCGTGTTGAAAACCGCCGCAGGTGCCGAGGAAAGGGCGCCGCTGTTCACGGGCATAACGGATGGCCAGCAGGGCGCCGTCCAGATCACGGTAAGGGCTGGCGGGGACGCACCAGAAGCCGTCGTAGTGCTGCAGTTGTTCGGTGGATTTGATCGTGTCGGTGGCCAGCCAGTCGAACCGCACCGTCAGGCCCAGCGCCGCGCCGGCCTGTTGCAACGCCAGGGGAATGGCCTGGTGGGCGGTGACCTGTGCATCGTAGTCGCCGATCAGGGCCAGGTGCAGGGTGGTTTTATTCATCGAGGGTATCCGTGGCTTGTTGAGTCCTGGCGCTCACTATAGATTGGCGCTCACGCAATCAATATTGGCGTTAACACACATGTTCAATGCAGCGGTGCACTATCAGATCGACTACCCCGACCTTTCCCTGATCCTCGCCCTGGTGCGCGGCGGCACGCTCGCGCGGGCGGCGGCGTTGCTGCGGGTGGATGTGTCTACGGTG
>NZ_JACARK010000363.1:0-3947 GCF_013386655.1 Pseudomonas sp. K5002
GCAGCCACCTGCACCGGCGGGCTGTTGAGCAGGCCTTTGCTGGGCGCGGCCACCGGGGCCGGCTTGACTGCGTCAGGCTTGCCACCAGTGAGGGCGCTGAGGGAATCGTTACCGAACGCCGAGTTCATCTTGGTCGGTGCGCTGGCGATCAGCGCGTCGAGGCGGCCAATCTTGTTCAGTGCCTGCTTGACCTTGTTCAGCAACTGCTCGTTGGTGAATGGCTTGCTGACGTAGCCGGAAACCCCGGCCTGGATCGCCTGCACCACGTTTTCCTTGTCGCCACGGCTGGTCACCATGACGAAAGGCATGGCTTTGAGATGAGGCTGTTCACGGCACCAGGTCAACAGTTCCAGGCCGGACATTTCCGGCATTTCCCAGTCGCACAGCACCATGTCGAAGGTTTCGCGCATCAGGATGGCCTGGGCCTTTTTGCCGTTCACCGCATCTTCGATCTTGATCCCCGGGAAGTAGTTACGCAGGCACTTCTTCACCAGGTCGCGAATAAACGAGGCGTCATCCACCACCAATACACTGACTTTGCTCATCGACCCTTCATCCTATAAAAACCCCGGCAAGCATAACGCTTCGCTGATGGCGTTTTGCCAAAAATTCCAACACCACAAACGAAAACGCCCGACCAAAGGCCGGGCGTTTATTTCTCGGGCAATCTTACTTATCGTCAGGAACGCCCGGAACATTAGGGATTTGATCGGTCGTACCTTCAACTTCTGCTTTCATCCGCTTGAGGCCCATGTGCCGCACGTCGGTACCCCGCACCAGGTAAATCACCAGTTCCGAGATGTTGCGTGCGTGGTCGCCGATGCGTTCCAGCGAACGCAGTACCCAGATGATGCTCAGTACCCGTGAGATAGAGCGCGGGTCTTCCATCATGTAGGTCGCCAGTTCGCGCAGCGCTGTCTTGTATTCGCGGTCGATGGTCTTGTCGTATTGGGCCACCGACAACGCCAGCTCGGCGTCGAAACGGGCAAACGCGTCGAGGGCGTCGCGAACCATGTTGCGCACCTGGTCACCGATGTGGCGCACTTCGACATAACCACGCGGCGCTTCGCCTTCCTCACACAACTGGATGGCGCGGCGGGCGATCTTGGTGGCTTCGTCACCGATGCGCTCCAGGTCGATCACCGACTTGGAGATGCTGATGATCAAACGCAGGTCGGACGCCGCCGGCTGACGACGGGCCAGGATGCGCAGGCATTCTTCGTCGATGTTGCGTTCCATCTGGTTGATCTGGTCATCGATCTCGCGCACTTGCTGGGCCAGGCCCGAGTCGGCCTCGATCAGCGCGGTGACGGCGTCGTTGACTTGCTTCTCCACCAGCCCGCCCATGGCCAGGAGGTGGCTGCGCACCTCCTCAAGCTCGGCGTTGAACTGCGCGGAGATGTGATGGGTAAGGCCTTCTTTGCTAATCATGTTGGCGTCCTTGGAACGTCCAGTAAGGTGCGGTCGACCGCAGCATCAGTTCAGTGAGCAACCAGCCACCTGCTAGCCGTAGCGACCGGTGATGTAGTCTTCGGTCTGCTTCTTCGCCGGGTTGGTGAACAGGGTATCGGTGTCGCCAAATTCCACCAGCTTGCCCATGTACATGAACGCGGTGTAGTCGGAAACCCGCGCCGCCTGTTGCATGTTGTGGGTCACGATGACGATGGTGAACTTGGATTTGAGTTCGTAGATCAGCTCTTCGACTTTCAACGTGGAGATGGGGTCGAGTGCCGAGCACGGTTCGTCGAGCAGCAGCACTTCCGGCTCCACGGCGATGGTGCGGGCGATCACCAGGCGTTGCTGCTGGCCGCCGGACAAGGTGGAGGCGCGCTGGCTGGCCAGGTCTGCCAGGCCGACGCGGGCCAGGGATTCCATGGCGAACTGTTTTTCCTCGGCATTGAACAAACCGAGGTTGCCGCGCCAGCGCGGCATGCGGCCCAGGCAACCGAGCAGTACGTTGTCGAGCACGCTCAGGCGGTTGACCAGGTTGAACTGCTGGAAGATGTAGCCGATGTCGGCGCGCAGGCGCCGCACCTTGCCATTCAACCGCCCGCTGGCCTGCACTTCCCGGCCCAGCACCTTGACGCTGCCGCCGTTGCTCTTGTCGCAACAGGCCAGGCCCGCGAGGTGGCGCAGCAAGGTGGACTTGCCGGAGCCGGAAGCGCCAATCAGCGCGACCATCTCACCGGTGGCAACGGTGAGTTCGAGGTCGACCAGCGCGGATTTCTTCGCAAAGGTCTTGTTCAGATGATCGACATGGATAGCTGGAGTCATGGGCTTCTCTGTCTGGTTGAACAGCCATCCGTGGCTGCGTTTGAGTTCAAACGACAGTAGGCGCGGGCTGTGTCAGCCCTATGACTTGCACATGACTGGAGTAAAACCGTTTGATGAAGGTTTGATGAAAGGTTGGAAGTAGCTGTAGGACGTTGATCGTTCCCAACGCTCTGCGTGGCAATGCCGCCTCGGACGCTCTGCGTCCATTGAAGTCTTGCGCAGTGGTGACGCGGAGCGTCACGGGATGCATTCCCACGCAGAGCGTGGGAACGATCCACTTGGGCCTGCTTCGCAGTCCAGCGGGAGCAAGCTCCCTCGCCACAAGGTCTTCGCCCGGCATTGGAAATGTGCCGGACTGTGGTGCAATAGCTGGCCGCCAATATGTGCAAAAGGACAACGTGATGGGAAAAGACAAGGCATGTCCGGTCATCCTGCGAACCCGCCAATCCCTGGAAATCCTCGCCTTCAAACACCCACTTGCAGGTCTTCAACTGGTCAAGGGCAGCTTGGAGCCTGGCGAAAGTACCGAGGCTGCGGCAGTTAGAGAGTTGCTTGAAGAGGCCGGGATAACCGGCAAGGTGATACGTGACCTGGGCACTTGGCACTCAGCGTCCACGGGGCATACATGGGCCTTTCATCAATGCCTGATCCCTGAAGACCTGCCAGATACCTGGACCCATTTTGCAAAGGATGATGGCGGCCACGAGTTCCAGTTCTTCTGGCACCCGCTGGCGAGCGAACCGTCAGAAGAGTGGCATCAGGTGTTTAAAGATGCCCTGGAGTTTCTAAAGCCGCGCCTTGCCGAGATCTAACTGGCAACGTAAATCCAATGTGGGAGCCGGGCTTGCCCGCGATAGCGGTGGATCAGCAACAGTTTCAAAACCTGATACACCGCTATCGCGGGCAAGCCCGGCTCCCACATTTTGATTTTCATCAGGTTCAAATTCGTCGGTGTTATTGGGCGATGCGGGCGCGCAATCGCGGCATCACAAAATCCAGAAACGCCCGCAGCTTCAGCGGCAACGGCGACTGCCCTTTGTGCACCAGGCTAATGGGCAGCGGCGCCGACTCGAACGCCTCAAGCACCACCGCCAACGCCTCCTCCCGCACTGCATCCGCCACTTGATACGAGAGTACCCGAATCACCCCAACCCCCAACGTCGCCGCCGCAATCGCCGCTTCTGCGGTGTTCACCGACAACCGCGAATGCACCGGTACCGAGAGCCCGGTTTTACCCGCGCCAAATCCCCACGCCCCTTGGGACGCCAGCACTTCGAAGGTGATGCAGTCATGCCCCGCCAAGTCCTGGGGCTCAGCGGGTATGCCGCGAGCGGCCAGGTATGCCGGGCTGGCGCACACCACCCGCCGCACCGTGCCCACCTGCATGGCCTTGAGCGAGCTGTCGGGCAACTCGCCAATGCGCACCGCGACGTCGCAGTGTTCTTCCATCAGGTGCACGACGCGGTCGGTGAGGATCAGGTTGATGTCGATCTCCGGGTACTGCGCGAGGAATTCCGCCACCACCGGCACGATGTGCAGCCGCCCGAAGACCACTGGCGCGGTAACGACCAGTTCGCCCCGGGGCTGGGAATATTCGCCAGTGGCCGCGCGCTCGGCCTCGCTGATGTCTTCAAGAATGCGCCGGCACGCGTCGAGGTAAGAGGCGCCGGCAT
>NZ_JACARK010000364.1:0-6484 GCF_013386655.1 Pseudomonas sp. K5002
GCCGCTGGCGAGCCCCAGGCTTACGCACTGGCGCGGCAGTCGGCGCAAAGCACCGAAAGCCGCAGCCTGTCCAACGTGAAGTGGTTCCCGTTGTACGCTGCGGCTGACTCCTCCGAAGCCGTGCCCAGCGTGCGTGTGCAATCCACGTCCACCGGCACGCTGGTGCAAGTGCAGCCGCCGAGCCAACTGGAGGCCGGCGAAGAAGTGCTGCGCGGCTGGCTGCTCGATGCGAGTGCGATCAAGGCCCCGTTGCAGCAACTGATCCTCGACTGGACCAGCGAGCGCGACGGCTTCCAGCGTTTCAGCATCGAAGCCAGCGACGACTTGCAGCACTGGCGCGCCTGGGGCGAAGGGCAGGTGGCGCGGTTGTCGTTCGCCGATGAGCGCGTCGAGCAGCATGAAGTGAGTTTGCCGGGGCAGTCGGCGCGGTATCTGCGCCTGCTGTGGAAAGGCCAGGCGGCACCGGCGCTGACGTCGGCGCAGTTGGAGAGTGTCAGCGCCCACAGCCTGCCGTTGCCGCTGGTGTGGTCGCAGCCGTTGTCGGGCAGCCGGCTCAAGGCCGGGGAATACAGCTGGCAGTTGCCCAACGCACTGAACGTCGAACGCTTGCGAATCGACTTGAGCCAACCCAACAGCCTGGCGCCGGTCACCTTGTCGGGCCGCCGGGAAAGTAATCAGGCCTGGCAGCCCATGAGCAGCGGTTTGCTCTACAGGTTGACGCAAAATGGCCAGGACGTTTTACAGAACGAACTGCAGTTGCCGGGCCAGGCTGTTGCCCAGCTCAAGCTCGACGTGGACGAGCGTGGGGGTGGCCTGGGCGTGGAGGCGCCGACCTTGAGCTTTGCGGTGCGGGCCACGCAGTTGGTGTTCCTGGCGCGGGGCGAGCCACCGTTCACCCTTGTGCTCGGCAATCCGTCGGTGAAAGGCGCGAACTTGCCGCTGTCGACCCTGATTCCGGACTACAGCGCCGAACGTCTCGCGGGGCTTGGGCAGGCCAAAGTGGCGGGCGAGGCGGTGGTCACATCGGCTGCGGTCGCGGCCCCGGTTGTTGCCGGGCCGAACTGGAAAAAGCTCGGTCTTTGGGCCGTGCTGCTGCTCGGTGTGGCGGCCCTGGGCGCCATGGCCTACAGTTTGCTGCGCAAGCCACCGGTGGCACGTTAAATAAAGTCCATGAACTCTATTGGGTTTAAATCCTCTGATAGGAGGAAATACGCCCCGACTCGCGTTAAACTGCGCGGGTTTTTAGCCCCCCCATTTCCGGAGCCTTCCATGTCCCGCGTTACCCTGAGTCGCTATTTGATCGAGCAGACCCGCAGCAACAACACGCCTGCCGATCTGCGCTTCCTTATCGAAGTGGTGGCGCGTGCTTGCAAGGAAATCAGCCACGCCGTGTCCAAAGGCGCGCTGGGTGGTGTCCTGGGCAGCATGGGCACTGAAAACGTACAAGGCGAAGTGCAGAAGAAGCTTGACGTGATCTCCAACGAAATTCTGCTCGAAGCCAACGAGTGGGGCGGTCACCTGGCCGGCATGGCGTCCGAAGAAATGGACAATGCCTACCAGATCCCGGGCAAATACCCGAAAGGCGCATACCTGCTGGTATTCGACCCGCTGGACGGTTCGTCGAACATCGACATCAACGCGCCAGTCGGCACCATCTTCTCGGTACTGCGTTGCCCGAACGAATACCTGAGCCAGAACGAAGCCCTGAACGAAAAGGCCTTCCTGCAGCCGGGCACCGAGCAGGTAGCTGCCGGTTACGCGATCTACGGCCCACAGACCATGCTGGTGCTGACCCTGGGCGACGGCGTCAAGGGCTTCACCCTGGACCGCGAAATGGGCAGCTTCGTGCTCACCCATGAAGACATCACCATTCCTGCGTCCACCCAGGAATTTGCAATCAACATGTCCAACCAGCGTCACTGGGAAGAGCCGGTTACCCGCTACGTGGGCGAGTTGATGGCCGGCGAAGAAGGCCCGCTGAAGAAGAACTTCAACATGCGCTGGGTGGCTGCGATGGTTGCCGACGTGCACCGCATCCTGACCCGTGGTGGCCTGTTCATGTACCCACGCGACAGCCGTGAGCCGTCCAAGCCGGGCAAGCTGCGCCTGATGTACGAAGCCAACCCGATGTCGTTCCTGGTTGAACAGGCGGGCGGTGCGTCCACCGACGGCCACCAGCGCATCCTCGACATCCAGCCGGAAGGCCTGCACCAGCGCGTAGCGGTGTTCCTGGGTTCGAAGGAAGAAGTTGAGCGTGTGACCGGCTACCACAAGGCGTAAGTCCTTGCGGTAAGCAAAAGCCCCGAAACGTTTCAGCGTTTTCGGGGCTTTTTTGTTTTCGCTCGTCGGGAACCAGACACCTCTTTTCCCTTCTAAGCTTCTGGCAGACCCCCAAGCTGCTTCGTCTCTCCAGGAGTTTTTCCATGTCGTTACGCCGTCTCGCCCTGTTGTCGTTTTGCGTGCTTCTGGCCGCTTGCAGCAAGGTCACTCAAGAAAATTACGCAAAACTGTCGGCCGGCATGCCAAAGGCCGAGGTGGAGTCGTTGTTGGGCAAGCCGACTGATTGTTCTGGCGCGCTGGGTATGTCCAGTTGCACCTGGGGCGATAAAAACAGCTTTATCAGCGTGCAATATGCCGGTGACAAAGTACTGATTTTTTCCGGGCAAGGCCTGAAGTAAACCGGGGCGAAAGCCTGCGGGAGAAAAACAACATGATGCGTTTCGTTCTCTACCTCTGCGCCAGCCTGTTTTTGGCGGGCTGCGCCAGCCATTCTGGCGATGATCTGCAACCCAAGACTGTTGGCAGCGTCAACCTCAAGCGTTACCAGGGCACCTGGTATGAGTTGGCCCGTTTGCCGATGTACTTCCAGCGCAATTGTGCGCAGTCCGAAGCCCGCTACACGCTGTTGCCCGATGGCAACATGTCGGTGTTCAACCGCTGCCTGACCCCTGAGTGGAAGTGGCAGGAAGCCAAGGGCACCGCAACGCCGCAGGTCGCCGGCAAGACCGACAAACTGTGGGTCGAATTCAATAACTGGTTCACCTCGCTGTTGCCGGGCGTGGCCAAGGGCGATTACTGGGTGCTGTACGTCAGCGATGACTACAAGACCGCCATTGTCGGCAGCCCGAGCCGGCGCTACATGTGGTTGCTGTCGCGCACACCGACGGTCAGCGCCGACACCCGCGAAGACCTGCTGAGCAGGGCGCGGCAGCAGGGGTATGACACCACGCGTTTGATCTGGCGTACGTCGGACAAGCAGATGGCGAAGACCTCGCAGTAATACGAAACAGCGCCAATCCAATGTGGGAGCGGGCTTGCTCGCGAAGGCGGTGTGACAGTCACCGGATGTATTGACTGATCCACTGCTTTCGCGAGCAAGCCCGCTCCCACATTTGTTATGTGTCGTCTGTCAGCCCAGCAAATCCCGCAAGACCTGGGTAAACGCCCGGCTGCTGTCTTCTTCGGCGGCGTGACGCCCGTCGCGCACCACCCACTTCCCGTTGACCAGCACGTCGCGCACCTGGCGATCACCACCGGCAAACAACCAGCGATTGAGGATCCCGTCTTCGTTCGCTGTCGCCAGGTACGGATCGTTGCCGTCCAGCACCAGCCAGTCCGCACGCTTGCCAACTTCCAGGCGCCCAATCGGCTGCCCCAACGCTTCGGCACCGCCGTCCAGCGCGGCATCGAACAGCGTACGCCCAACCATCGGCTGATCGCTGCGATACAGCCGGTTGCGCCGCTGGTCCCGCAGCCGCTGCCCATATTCCAGCCAGCGCAATTCTTCCACCACGCTCAGTGATACATGGCTGTCGGAACCAATCCCCATGCGCCCGCCCTGGGCCAGGAAGTCCACCGCCGGGAAAATCCCGTCGCCCAGGTTGGCTTCAGTGGTCAGGCACAGCCCGGCAATCGCCCGGCTCCTGGCCATCAACGTCACTTCTTCCGGATTGGCGTGGGTGGCGTGCACCAGGCACCAGCGCTGATCCACTTCAACATGGTCATACAACCATTGCAGCGGGCGCTGGCCGCTCCAGGCCAGGCAGTCGTCGACTTCCTTCTGCTGCTCGGCGATGTGGATATGCACCGGGCACGCCTTGTCGCTGGCGGCCAGCACTTCGCTGATCTGTTGCGGTGTGACGGCGCGCAGCGAGTGGAAACACAGGCCCAGCCGTTGTGCCGGTTGCGCGGCCAGAATCGGTTGCAGGCGTGATTGCAGGCTCAGGTAATTTTCGGTGCTGTTGATAAAGCGGCGCTGGCCTTCATTGGGGGCCTGGCCGCCGAAACCGGAGTGGCTGTAGAGCACCGGCAACAACGTCAGGCCGATACCGCTGCTGGCGGCGGCCTGGCTGATTTGCCGCGACAGCTCCGCAGGGTCGGCATAGGGCTGGCCGCTGACGTCGTGGTGCACGTAGTGAAATTCGGCCACCGAGGTGTAGCCGGCCTTGAGCATTTCGATATACAACTGGCGCGCGATGACCTGCAACTGGTCGGGGCGGATCTTGCCGACCATCCGATACATCAGGTCGCGCCAGGTCCAGAAACTGTCATTCGGGTTGCCGGCCACTTCCGCCAGCCCGGCCATCGCGCGCTGGAAAGCGTGGGAATGCAGGTTCGGCATGCCCGCCAGCACGGGGCCCCTGAGCCGTTCGGCACCGTCTGCACTGGCATTGGGCTCAACCTTGGTCAGCAGGCCATCGGCGCTGACTTCAAGACGTACATCGTTGGCCCATCCATTAGGCAGCAGCGCGCGTTCGGCAAAGAAAGCGGACATGATTCAGGCACCCCAGTCGTGTGTTTATTTGTATATACATATACAGACGTTTGCCTGCTCGGTAAACTCCGGCAAGCTATGCTTCTTTTTCACCTACAAGGATTTCCTGTGTCGACTCCGCCCGCCAAGTCTCCACTGGCTGCCCACATGGACGAAAGTCCGGCGCCCTTGTATGCCCGCGTCAAACAGATGATCAGCCAGCAGATTCTCAACGGCAACTGGCCGCCGCATTATCGCGTGCCTTCGGAGAGCGAACTGGTCAACCAGTTGGGCTTCAGCCGCATGACCATCAACCGCGCCCTGCGCGAGTTGACTGCCGAAGGCCTGCTGGTACGCATGCAAGGTGTGGGCACCTTTGTCGCCGAGCCCAAGAGCCAGTCGGCGCTGTTTGAAGTGCACAACATTGCCGATGAGATCGCCTCCCGCGGTCATCGCCATACGTGCAAGGTCATTACCCTCGGGGAAGAAGCCGCCGGTTCCGAGCGCGCCGTCGCGCTGGAAATGCGCGAAGGCGGGCGGGTGTTCCACTCGTTGATCGTGCACTACGAAAACGACATTCCGGTGCAAATCGAAGACCGTTTCGTCAACGCCCTGGTAGCACCAGAATACCTGCAGCAGGATTTCACCCAGCAAACGCCCTATGCCTACCTCAACCAGGTGGCGCCGCTGACCGAAGGCGAGCACGTGGTCGAGGCGATCCTGGCCGACGCCGACGAATGCAAGCTGCTGCAAATCGAAACCAGCGAGCCATGCCTGCTGATTCGCCGCCGCACCTGGTCTGGCCGCCAGCCGGTCACGGCCGCACGTTTGATCCACCCCGGTTCCCGTCATAGCCTGGAAGGACGTTTCAGTAAATGAGTTCGATGAAAGTCTGGCGCGCTACCGATTACATTCGCATGCCGTGGAAAAACGGCGGCGGCAGCACTGAAGAGATCACCCGTGACGCGGGGGAGGGCCTGGACGGTTTCGGCTGGCGCCTGTCGATTGCCGATATCGCCGAGTCGGGCGGGTTCTCCACCTTTGCCGGGTACCAGCGCATTATCACCGTGCTGCAAGGCTCGGGCATGGTGCTGACGGTGGATGGCGAGGAACAGCTCGGGTTGTTACCGCTGCAGCCATTCCCGTTCAAGGGTGACAGCCAGGTGTCCTGCCGCTTGATCGGCGGGCCGATCCGCGATTTCAACCTCATCTATTCGCCGCAGCGCTATCAAGCGCGGTTGCAATGGATGGACGGCACGCAGCGTTTCTTCAGTGCCGCGCACACCGTGCTGGTGTTCAGCGTGGCCGATGAAGTGAAGGTGCTCGGTGAGCGGCTGAACCGTCACGACTGCCTGCAACTGGACGGTAACACCGCCCTGCTGGACATCAGCGTGATTGGCCGTTGCTGCGTTATCGAATTGACTGCCGCCGCTTGAATAGGTGGGGGGTTCTTCCCCCACATTTTGTTTCCCTCTTCCCGCACCAACTTGTTACCGAACGCCCCAGCATGGCGCAAAGCCCTGCCTCGATGACAAGTCTCCCGCACTGTAAAAATCCCCCGTAAGAAAATTCATCATGCTGCGAAGCCTTGTTTTCCAAGGCTTCCACCCTCGTCCCGGAAAAATCTTCAAACCTTGCGCGCAAAGTTGGCCGCTTGATTGCATATGCTTGTATGTACAAGTAAAGATGTGTGCGTAAGAGTCCATGAACTTCCTCTTCGCACCCATCAAT
>NZ_JACARK010000365.1:0-4935 GCF_013386655.1 Pseudomonas sp. K5002
GCAGCAGCGGAGCCGGCGTTGAAGCCGAACCAGCCGACCCACAGCATCGCCGCGCCCACCAGGGTGTAACCGAGGTTGTGCGGGGCCATTGGGGTGGTTGGGAAGCCTTTACGCTTGCCGAGTACCAGGCACGCTACCAGGCCGGCCACACCGGCGTTGATGTGCACCACGGTGCCGCCTGCGAAGTCGAGCACGCCCCAGTCGCCCAGCAACGAACCCGGACCGCCCCATACCATGTGGGCGATCGGTGCGTAGACCAGGGTGAACCAGACGCCCATGAAGATCAGCATCGCGGAGAACTTCATCCGCTCGGCGAATGCACCGACGATCAGCGCCGGGGTGATGATCGCGAAGGTCATCTGGAAGGTCACGAACACGGCCTCAGGGAACAACGCCGCCGGGCCGGTGATGCTGGCCGGGGTCACACCCGAGAGGAACAGTTTGGACAAGCCACCCACAAACGAGTTGAGGTTGACGACGCCTGCTTCCATACCGGTGGTGTCGAACGCCATGCTGTAGCCGTACACGAACCACAGGATGGTGATCAGGCCGGTGATGGCAAAGCACTGCATCATCACGGAAAGAATGTTTTTCGAGCGAACCATGCCGCCGTAGAACAGCGCGAGGCCTGGAATGGTCATGAACAGCACCAGCGCGGTGGACGTGAGCATCCACGCGGTGTCGCCGGAATTGAGGACTGGAGCAGGTACTGGGTCCGCCGCCATGGCCAGGGCCGGCATTACGAGGGACAACAGGGCTCCTAGCCCTGCGAATTTACGCAGAGTCATATTGTTTTCTCCTGGGGCGTTGGGGTTTGGCGGCTTAGATTGCGTCGGTATCGGTTTCGCCGGTACGGAT
Source organism: Pseudomonas sp. K5002 (assembly GCF_013386655.1). Taxonomy (NCBI): domain Bacteria; kingdom Pseudomonadati; phylum Pseudomonadota; class Gammaproteobacteria; order Pseudomonadales; family Pseudomonadaceae; genus Pseudomonas; species Pseudomonas sp. K5002. Next base: position 859 of record NZ_JACARK010000365.1, read on the forward strand.
GCGAATAGCCTGTTCCAGATTGACCACGAAGATCTTGCCGTCACCGATCTTGCCGGTGTTGGCGGCCTTGGTTATCGCCTCGATAACCCGGTCAAGATCCTTGTCGTCAATGGCGACATCAATCTTCACCTTTGGCAGGAAATCGACCACGTATTCCGCGCCGCGATACAGCTCGGTGTGACCCTTCTGCCGACCGAAGCCTTTGACCTCAGTAACGGTAATGCCCTGCACGCCGATCTCGGACAGTGACTCGCGTACATCGTCCAACTTGAACGGCTTGATGATGGCAGTGACTAGCTTCATGAAAACTCTCTCCCGAATTGGTGGACTTGCCCCAGGAAAACAAACCCGTCTCAAGTCTAAGCGCAGTGCCTGGCTTTGTAACGCTTCGTCGCCCTGGCATTTGCCATTGCGACGCTCGCTAACCACTGGTGACGAAACATGTACCGCTGGTCCGTCGGCGCACTGCATCGTCACAGCGACTGCATCAGTGCATGGGTCATGATCGTCTAAGCAGAAAGCTTGCCAGCTCCGTAAAAATCACTGAAATCAGTCCTTTGTTCGCCTGTGCCCACCTACCGGGCGCCACGACAGCGAAGATACGCACGAAAACGGTGCGCGACCGCCCGTCCTCATGCGCGAAAAGCGTGCGCCGCAGGGGCTGGAAAAGACTATAGACGCTGCGTGATACACTGCCGGCCAACAGATTTTCCGGACTATTTCCCATGCTCGCGCCCAAAGACCTCCTCGACGCCCTGAGCGGCCACGCCTCCCGCCTGTTCAGCAGCGACACGCCGCTGCCACGCAATGAAATTGAAAGCCAGTTCAAGGCACTGCTGCAAAGCGGTTTCAGCAAGCTGGACCTGGTAAGCCGGGAAGAGTTTGATAGCCAGATGGTGGTGCTGGCGCGCACTCGGGCGCGGTTGGAAAGCCTTGAGGCCAAGGTGGCGGAGCTGGAAGCGCGATTGACGCCTGCCGCCGAATAAGCCGGCCCAACCGGGGCAGGTTTCACCTGTCCCCGTTAAACCGTTGCAACCCTCAGCTCACCCGCTGATACCCGCCGACAACCCCCTTCTTCGACAATACCCACTGCCACAGCTGGATATCCCGCGCGCGAAACGCCCCTGCACACGACAGCAGGTAATAGCGCCACATCCGGTAGAAACGCTGGCCAAAGGTGTCTGCGAAATCCGGCCACGCCAGTTCGAAGTTTTCGCACCAGGCCATCAGCGTCTTGTCGTAGTCGGCGCCAAAGTTGTGCAAATCCTCGGCAACAAATAACCCGTCCATGGCGTCGCCGATCTGCCCGATCGAGGGCAAATCACCGTTGGGAAAGATGTATTTGTCGATCCACGGATCCGGCGTGCTGTTGCGTTGGTTCTTGCCGATAGTGTGTAGCAGGAATAACCCATCGTCTTTCAGGCAGCGGTTGGCGACCTCCATATACGCCCGATGGTTCTTGCGCCCCACATGCTCGAACATGCCGACACTGGCGATATGGTCGAACTGCTCGTCGATATCCCGATAGTCCTGCAGACGAAACTCGATCGGCAGATGTGAATACTTGGCCCGCCCCCACTCCGCCTGCTCCTTGGAGATGGTCACGCCGACACACTCGACCCCATAGTGCTCGGCCGCATGACTCATGAAACTGCCCCAGCCACAGCCGATATCCAGCACGCGCATGCCCGGCTTGAGCCCCAGTTTTTTACAGATCAGGTCCAGCTTGGCGAACTGCGCCTGCTCTAGGGTGGTGGCATCTTTCCAGTAGCCACAGGTGTAGGTCATGCGCGAGTCGAGCATGCGTGCGTAGAAGTCATTGCCGAGGTCGTAATGTGCTTCGCCGACTTGCCAGGCGCGTTTCTTGTTTTGCAGGTTCAGCCAGCGGGAGCTGAACGCGTGAAACAACAAGGTGGCCGGGTTGGCCTGGTCGATCACGCCGGAGCGCATGAGGCGGAAAAAAAACTCATCCAGCGCCTCGGCGTCCCAGCCGCCATCCATGTAGTCTTCGCCAAGGCCAAGATTGCCCTTGGCCAGGGCGAGATCAAATGTGGCACTGTGGTGCAGTTGCATATCGGCAGCCGATGGCCCGTTGACCTCGATCTGCGCCTGCGCCAGCAACTCCTTAACGAAGCGCGCTCCCTGAGACATCTCATCAGAACCGGAAAAAGAATGACGCGTTTTGTTAAGCACAGTTGCTCTCCAGAAATAGCGTTGCCTTTGATTCATACACTGCGAGAAATCTGGCCATGGAAGCGTCTGGCAAGGCCCTTAAGGCGTCATGGAAGCGCTGGCTGGGAACAGATGTAACAAATCTTATCCAGCCATTTTTTAAAGATATAATGAATTAATATTATGAAAACCATGCAAAATTGGAATGCAAGATGGACATTCGGGCGCTCCGTTATTTCGTAGAAGTCGTCGACCAGCAGAGCTTTACCAAAGCCGCTGTGAAGCTGCACCTGACCCAGCCAACAGTCAGCAAGATGGTGCAGCAATTGGAGTCGAGCCTGGGCCTGAAGCTGCTCGACCGCATGGGAAAACGCTTCACCCTGACGGACGCCGGGGAAATTGTGCTCAAGCGCGCCAAGGAAATGATCGCGCTGCACGATGAAATGACGGTAGAGCTGCAAGACTTGCAGCATGTCGGGCGCGGCGCCCTGCGCATGGGGCTTTCGCCCTCTACCCACCTCGCACTGGCGCCGATCTTTGCGGAGTATCACGCCCGTTACCCGAAGATCGAACTGAAACTGTTTGAAAGCGGCGGCAATATCACCATCCAGGATCTGCGCCAGGGCACGCTGGAGTTCGGCACCATCCTGGACTCGCCGCGCGTGGCGGACATCTGGTCCGAATTCGAATCCATGCCCTTGTTCGAATCGCCACTGTGCCTGCTCGCGCCCCATGACTCGCCCTGGCAAGGCCGCAGCTCGGTGGAGCTGAGCGAACTGCAAGCCTGCGAATTCATCTTTTACGATGACACCTTCACCCTGAACCAATTCGTACTTGATGCCTGTGCACAAGCCGGTTTTGAGCCGCGGATCAGTGGCCGCAGCAGCCAATGGGACTTTATTGCCTCCCTGGTACGACTGGGCGTGGGCATCACCCTGCTGCCCCGGGCATTCTGCGAAACCCTTGATGCGAGCCAGTTCAGCATCGCGGAAATACAGTCGCCGGCCCTGAACTGGCGACTGATGCTGGCGTGGCGGCGCCAGTGCAAATTGTCGTTTGCGGCGCAGGCGTGGTTGACGTTGGCGAAGGAGTTTCTGTGTGTGCCGCCGTCGGACCGCTAGCGCGATACGTTCTGTAAAACCTCGCCGCCGCGCGCCGCCATCACTCGACTACCCTTGAAAAACCGCAGGAAGCGGCCACTCATTTCAAGGAACCAGCATGTCCCTCGCCATCGTCCACAGCCGCGCCCAGATAGGCGTCGAAGCGCCCGCCGTCACTGTCGAGGTGCACATGGCCAACGGCTTGCCGTCGCTGACGCTGGTGGGCCTGCCGGAAACCGCCGTCAAGGAAAGCAAAGATCGCGTGCGCAGCGCCATTCTCAATTCTGCGCTGCAATACCCGTCCCGCCGCATCACCCTCAATCTCGCACCCGCCGACCTCCCCAAGGACGGCGGGCGTTTTGATTTGGCGATTGCCCTGGGGATTCTCGCCGCCAGCGTGCAGGTACCGGCGCTGACCCTCGACAACGTGGAATGCCTGGGCGAGCTGGCGCTGTCCGGTGAGGTGCGGCCGGTGAAAGGTGTGTTGCCGGCAGCCCTGGCGGCGCGCAAGGTCGGGCGCACCTTGATCGTGCCACGGGCCAATGCCGAGGAAGCCTGCCTGGCTTCGGGGTTGAAGGTGATTGCGGTGGATCATCTGCTGCAAGTGGTGGCGCACCTGAACGGTCACGTGCCGATCGAGCCCTTCGTCTCCAGCGGCCTGATGTACTTGAACAAACCCTACCCGGACCTGAGTGAAGTGCAGGGCCAACTGGCAGCCAAGCGTGCGCTGTTGATCGCTGCGGCGGGCGCCCACAACCTGTTGCTCAGCGGGCCACCGGGCACCGGTAAGACGTTGCTCGCCAGC
>NZ_JACARK010000366.1:0-1052 GCF_013386655.1 Pseudomonas sp. K5002
GTTTGCCGGCCACCATGTCGGGGCTGAAGAACACTTGCAGCGACGTCTGCTGACCCAATTGGCTCAAGGCCGAACCCAGGGACTGGGCCTGGATATGAATGCCATCGTCAGCATAGGCCGCCGGCAGTGCGGCGCTGACGGCCAGCGCCAGGGCGAGGGGTGCCCAGCGGGATGATTTATTGTTTTTCATGGCGAGTTTTTTCACGTCGAACGTAGTCCTGTGATCGCAAGAGAGTGCGGCTGTTAATGCAAACCAGTTGCAGTTGCACAAGAAGACGAAGAACTCGAAAAAAACCTGAATCTATCGCGAAATTATTTCCTGGCTACCGTCCGGCAAGGTGCGCAAGGCCACCGGAAGAATGTGCGGCAAGGCCTTGAGCAAGGCGTCGGTGTCGGTGGATTTGAACACGCTGGTCAAGCGCAGGTTGCTCACCGCGGGCGCGCTGACCCGCAAAGGTTGCTCGCGGTAACGTGAGACCTCCCGAGCCACTTCGCCGAGAGTGGCGTTGTTGAACACCAGCTTGCCGGTGCGCCAGGCCGTGAGCTCTTCAGGGTTGACGGCGTAGGCAGCCGCCACCTGGCCCCGGGTATCCACATGGGTGCCCCGACCGGCCGTGAGCATCACGATGTCATCGGATGAGCGCCCTTGCACTTTGACCGTACCGGCCTCGACCACCACGCGGGTCTGGTCGTCATCGCGGCGCACGTCGAAACGCGTACCGGTGACCGTCACCTGCCCTGCCCCGGCGTCCACCACGAAGGGCCGGCTGGTGTCGTGCTCGACGCTGAACATGGCCTCGCCCTGCTTGAGCTCGATGCCGCGCTGGCCTTTTACATAGTGCACGGCCACCACGCTGCGGCTGTTCAAGTCCATCAGCGAGCCGTCGGGCAACGCCACCTGCCGGTGCTCCCCCAATGCAGTGCGGAACTCGGCGTTATACGTCGCCGGATGATCCAGGCCACTGAACAACCCCAGGCCCAGGGCCACCGCCAGCACACTTGCAGCCACTGCATAACGCAGCACGGGCCGGCGCTTCGCACGCGGCTGCGGG
>NZ_JACARK010000367.1:0-5502 GCF_013386655.1 Pseudomonas sp. K5002
GTGCGCGACGCCGTTGCCGCCGATGGCTGGGTGTGTGAAGGCAACTATGCGCGGCGCACGTTCGACCTGCGCCTGCCCCGTGCCGATTTGATCATCTGGCTCGACACGCCACGGCTCACCTGCTTTACCCGGGTGATCCTGCGCAGTGCGCTGAACCGCCCGCGCCCGGATATTCCCGCCGGCTGTACCGAGAAACTCGACCGGGAGTTCCTGACATTCCTGAAGTACGTGTGGACGTTTGATCGCGGCCACCGGCCAGGTATCGAGGCGGTGCGGTTGGCGGCAGGCCCGTCGGTGCCCGTGGTGCACTTGCGCGGTGGCCAGCAGATCGCCGAGTTTCTCGAGCGCTTGCCCGCAGCATCTGAAGGCTGCCTTGAATAGAGGGAGCAGGAGCGTTGGCCGCGATAGTGGGTCGTCTTGCCAGTGAAGAAATCATTGATGGCAAGACTTCCACCGCCCTCGGGCCATGCCGTCCTGACAGGTTTTTTCAACTGTAGGATCTTGTTGGCAGCCGCTCCCTCGTGCGACCTGAAGAAGCCCCTATCTGGACCTCAGGTACCGATAGAGCGTCTGCCGACTGATTTCAAAATCACGCGCCAATTTGGATCTACTTTCTCCTGCAGTGGCCCGGTCAATCAAGTTTACAACCTGATTGTCAGACAGCTTTTTCTTGCGACCTCTATAAGTCCCACGATTCTTTGCACTGGCAATTCCCGCCGCCTGTCTTTCCCTCATCGCAGCGCGCTCGAACTCTGCAATCAGCTCCATTACCGCAATGATCGACTCCACGACTTCAAGACAGTCATGCCGGAAAACCAGGTTTTCGTTCAAACACTCCAGCGTGACCTGCTTTTCAATCAACCGGCGAATGATGGCGCACAGCTGCTCCGTGCTTGAAGTCAGCGCTGCCATGCTGTCCACCACCACGGTATCCCCGCACTGCAGGTAGCGGAGTAGCCTTTCCAGGCCTGCAGGATTCGCGGCATTGTCTGCCGGCTCATCGCAAAACACGGCATCAAATACATCGTCGCTTGTTATTTTCTCTACGCCACCCTCGGGCTCTTTTAGAGCGCGCCGGAAATATTTGATGCGATGCAATCTCATGGTGCCTCCTTGGCAATACTTGTACAGCGTCATTTTATACTTGTACAAGCTGTAACTAAATCATCAATTCCTTACACCGCACTTGTAACACTGAACCCACCCAAAATACACAGTTGCAAAGAGTTGAACTTCCCTTATCATTTTGAAGCATGGAATTCTAACAAGCTTTTCGCAAAAAAGTCGATTTCGTATTCCTTGAACGCCCCGTGCAACTCAAGCAACCCATATGAGTATCTACTGTTTTACAGCTCAAACAATTGACATGACCGGCTTGACGCGGCTGTTAATTTCTCGATGCAATCAGAGGATGAATGGATGAATGTCTTGGAAGGCGCCATCGAAATTGATCGCCCAACTACCGATCAGGAAAAGATTGATAAGGTAACCCGCAGTATTACCGATCATGGGAACTACCTGCGAAAGCGTTATCCGATCCTGCAGCACCAGGATGCTCTGGGCGCGAGTGTCATGGCGTTTTCCCTGATAGGGATGGTCATTACGGGAGGGCTCTATCTAAAGGGTTTTATCCCCGCATGGATGTGTATTCTGGTCAATGCGCTGCTGACTTCGTTCATTCATGAAATCGAACATGACCTGATTCATCGCCTTTATTTTAGAAAACAGCCGCTGGCCCATAATGCCATGATGCTCTTCTGCTGGCTGGCACGCCCGGGTATGCCCAGCCCGTGGCTAAGACGCAGTCTGCACTTTCATCACCATAAGGAGTCCGGAACTGATTCTGATGTTGAAGCCTGGATCACCACGAGCGGCAGTCCTTGGGGAATACTGCGATTACTGAAACTGGTGGACGGCTTTGTATTTGGTTTTCTAAATGCGGTGTTTGCCCCGGGATGGCGGCAAAAGGTAAAATTGTTAGGCAAGATCATTCGGCTCAATACACCATTCGGGCTTCTGTATTGGGGGTGCTGGTATGTGTTCCTCGGCTACCACCTGTATGTCTGGCTTGGGTCAATTACCGGGATGGAGGTTCACAGTTCAGCTACGACGCTGGAATTAATGGATATCGTCAATAGCGCAGTGGTTATTCTTATAGCGCCCAATATGATACGGCAGTTCTGCCTGTTCTTTATAAGTTCAAATATGCACTATTACGGCGATGTTGCCCCGCGTAACGCATTACAACAAACCCAGGTGATGAACCCTTGGTGGCTGTGGCCGTTCCAGTTGTTCTGTTTTAACTTTGGCAGCACTCACAGCATCCATCACTTCGTGGTGAGAGACCCGTTTTATCTGCGTCAGATGACGGCACCTTATGCTCATAAAGTCATGGCCCAGGCCGGTGTCAGGTTCAATGACTTCGGCACCTACAAACGAGCCAATCGCTTTTCCATGGAGCACTCCCAAACTCGGTCTCGTGGGTGAATTCCTCCACAACCATTATCCGTGTTCGGCAAGTATCAAGGGCCGCACTTCAAATACGAGGACGTTGAGGTATGAAAGCGCAAGGGATATGTGCGAAGCAGTTTGAAGCGGTCAAGCAGGCCTTCGAGGACATGTTCGATGATCCGCAGGAACGTGGGGCCGGCCTGTGCGTGCAGGTAGGCGCAGAGATCGTTGTCGACCTGTGGGCCGGCATGGCAGACCAGGCGGGGACGAAACCCTGGACCCGCGATACGCTGGCCAATACCTTCTGCGTAATAAAACCCTATGTCGCGGTGGCCGTCCTGATGTTGGTTGAGGCGGGCAAGCTGGAGCTGGATGCACCCGTGGCCCGTTACTGGCCCGAGTTCGCCCGGAGCGGGAAAGCAAAGGTCACCCTGCGCCAGGTGATGAACCATACCGCAGGCCTGCCGGCGCTGCGGGGGCCCGACCACAACCCCATGATGTATGACTGGGAGCATATGCTGCGACTGCTGGAGGCCGAGCCGCTGTGGTGGGAACCGGGAACAGACCTGGGCTACGGCACCACCACGTTTGGCTGGATCCTCGGAGAGTTGATTCGCCGGGTGGACGGACGAGATCCCTGTGTGTTTATCCACGAAGAGATTCTCGATCCCCATGAGTTGGACGTGCACCTCGGCGTGAACGAAGAACACTTTCATCGTATCGCGCGTTTCGACAGTGCCACGGGACGAGTCGGTGACCCTTACTCGCAGGCGTTGCGAACCGTGGTGAAAAACGAGCCGTCGCATATCGCGACGCTCGCCTTCACCAACCCCGGAATGGTGCCCAGACGAACCAGTGACCCTCGCTGGTGGGCCTACCGGCAACCCGCCGTGTGTGGACACGGTTCGGCTCACGGCCTGGCCGGTTTCTACAGTGCATTGATGGCAGGAAACTTTATCGGTCCCGAGCTGCTTACTGAATTCAGCCGTGAGCACAGTCATGGCATGGATCGAGTATGGATGCGCCCCATGCGTTATGGATTGGGTTGCATGCTCGAGCAGCAACGCGACCCGACGGCTTCCCATGCAATGGGCCCGAACACCTTTGGCCATATCGGGCTTGGTGGCCCGATCAGTTTCGCTGATCCCGAAAAACAAGTGAGCTTCGGTTTTGTCACCACGACTTCGGGCAGCCATTCGATGATTGATCCACGCCCCCGCCGACTTTCATCCCTTGTCTATGCGTCGCTTTGAAGGCAAGGGGCGGATCTGTTCATCTGAGGCTTTCAAGGGGGCGCAATACTGCCGAATGCAACGCAGCAAGTTTTTGGCAAGACACAAGTGGCTGATGGCAAACCGAAACCTTCCCCTCCTGGCCAACAATGAGTCATTGGCTTATGAACGAAGGCTGGTACAACGACGACATGATTTATTTATAAATAAATTCATACGCCTCGATATAAGAACCTATCTCGTTTGAATGAGCAGTCACCCACACTGCATTCATGCCTGTCTTTCTTTGATCGTTGAATTCCGACTGAGTGGTACAAAGCGCAACCCAGCGCTCAGTCTTTAAATCCTTAATCCGCAGACCCGCCTCACAACGACTGAACTTTCCAACGTAGGGCCCCGGAGTCACCAGCTCGTAAGGTGACGCATACTGAACAATGTCGCCGGGCAACAGGTACGTAACGACGTCATAACTGTGCAAGGACAAAATCAGACCCAGGCAAAAACCACCAAAAAAAGATTCTCCAACACGGTTCGGGTTTCTTACAGCCGGACGATAGTAGGTGGCCCTTGCAGCAAAAAAGAGTCCAACCAGACAACCAATGACTATATAGGTCGTCCACTCGGGAATCGATGGCATTAAAACCGTTCGCATTACAATGCGACCGGCCCAGAGCGTATAAGCAATCCATGCTCCAAATAACAGACACACCACCAACAACAAGGTTCTTTTCTTTGATTTGTTTTCAAATGAAGGATATTCCATTCCCTGCCTACTCTATTTTTAATTCCCGGGAAAAGCGCTTCGTGCTTCACGCCAACTTCCTTTACCCGATTGGCATGCCGGGCATATTAACGAATGAGCGTCATGGTGACCGATCTATTTACCCACGACTCACAGACATGGCCAGAGCGCCATCGGTTCTACCCATTAGCGCAAATTGTTCAACCGCCTCACATCCCTTATCCTCGTGGCCTTACCTGCCTGCGCCCGCCGGAGCCCCCCATGGACCTCGCCACCCTCACCCTCTTCCTCCCGGCCTGCTTCGCCCTGAACATGGCGCCAGGCCCGAACAACCTGCTGTCCGTGAGCAACTCCACCCGCTACGGCTACCGCACTTCGTGCCTGGCAGGCGTCGGGCGACTGCTGGCCTTTGCCGGGATGATCGCACTCGCGTCCGCCGGGCTGGCGGTGGTGCTGCAAACCTCGGAGTTGTTGTTCTACGGGATCAAGATCCTGGGGGCGGCGTATCTATTTTATCTGGCGTATCAACTGTGGCGGTCCAATCCGCACGCGGAGGCTGAGTCGACGGCGCCCAAGGCGGGCTTGTGGGCCTTGGCGCGACAGGAGTTCCTGGTGGCCGCCGGCAATCCCAAGGCAATCCTGATTTTTACCGCCTTCCTGCCGCAATTCGTCGACCCGGCACGTCCGATCACGCCGCAATTCGCCCTGCTGGGAGCGATGTTTCTGGCGCTGGAATGGTTCGCCATCAGCGCCTACGCCTATATGGGTTTGCATATGCGCCGCTGGTTCGCGCAGCCTCGGGGCAAGCGGATTTTCAACCGCTGCTGTGCGGGGTTGTTGTCGGCTGCCGCGACGGTATTGCTGATGGCGCGCAGGGCCTGAGCACTGCGAAAAACCGGCGAAAACGCTTACAATCGCCGTCTCACCGCAACTCAGGCAGGCCAGTTCGCCCATGGCGCTCGACCCCATCACCATACTGGTCCTCACCATCGCCCTGGCAGGCGCCGCCGCGCTGTACCTGGCGGTCGAGTGGCGCAACGTTCGCGAACCGTCGCTGCTGTACTGGACCGCCGGTTT
>NZ_JACARK010000368.1:0-5645 GCF_013386655.1 Pseudomonas sp. K5002
TTGGTCCACACCACCACTTCAATCGGTGCTTCGGTCTCGATGTGCAAATCATTGAGGGTGCGGATCACCTCCAGTCCAGCCATCACGCCGTAGCAGCCGTCGAACTTGCCGCCGGTAGGCTGGGTGTCGATATGGCTGCCGGTCATCACTGGCGCCAGTGCCGGATTACGCCCGGCACGGCGGGCAAAGATATTGCCGATGGCGTCGACGCTGACGCTGCATCCGGCGGCTTCGCACCATTGCACGAACAGGTCGCGGGCCTGGCGGTCGAGGTCGGTAAGGGCCAGGCGGCACACGCCGCCCTTGGGTGTGGCGCCGAGGCGGGCGAGGTCCATCAGCGATTGCCACAGGCGCTCGCGGTTGATCAGCGGGGCGTTGCTCTGGAGCGGTTGCGCAAAACTATTCATCAGCAGTCTCCGGTCAGGCACTCAGGGCCAGGTAACGGTTCTTGATCGTCGGGTCGGCGCGGAAGGCTTCGGCACTGCCTTCGTACACCACGCGGCCCTGTTCGAGGACGTAATGGCGGTCGGCGAGCTTGTCGCAGACCATCAGGTTCTGTTCCACCAGCAGCACCGGCAGGCCGTCTTCCTTGACCTTGCGCAGGATCTTCACCAGCTCGTCGACGATCACCGGCGCGAGGCCTTCGGTGGGCTCATCGAGGATCAGCAGCTTGGGATCGTTGAGCAGCGCGCGGGCGATGGCGAGCATCTGTTGCTCACCGCCGGACAGCGCGTGGCCGGCGTTTTTGCGGCGCTCCCTGAGGCGCGGGAACATGCCGTACACGTCTTCCATCTGCCAGCGGCTGGTCTTGCGCACGGCAATGCGCAGGTTTTCCTCCACCGTGAGCAGGCGGAAAATCCCGCGGTTCTCCGGCACCAGCGCCAGGCCCTGGCGGGCGATTTCGAAGATTTTCTGCCCCACCAGCGGCTGGCCGTTGAAGTGAATCTGGCCCTGGCGCGGGCAGATAATCCCGAGGATGCTGCGCAGGGTGGTGGTCTTGCCGGCACCGTTGCGCCCCAGCAGGGTCACCAGTTCGCCGGGATTGACGGTCAGGGACACGCCTTCAAGGACGTGGCTCTTGTCGTAGTAGGAATGGATATTGTCGACGGTCAGCATCAGGCGGCTTCTCCCAGGTAGGCGGTGCGCACGCGCTCGTCGGCGCGCACGAATTCCGGTGTGCCTTCCACCAGGATCTGGCCGTGGCTCATCACGGTGATGCGTTGGCTGATGGACATGACGATGCTCATGTTGTGCTCGATCAACAGCACCGTATGGTCGCGGCCGAGGTCGCTGATCAGTTGGGTCATGATCGGGATGTCGTCGATGCCCATGCCCGAGGTGGGTTCGTCGAGCATCAGCAGCTTGGGTCTGGAGCAGATCGACATGCCGACTTCCAATACCCGCTGCTGGCCGTGGGACAACTCGCCGGCCAGGATGTCGGCGCGGGCGGTGAGTTGCAGGCGTTCCAGCACCTGGTCGGCCATTTCCAGGTGTTCGCGCTTGCTGTCGACCCGGCGCCAGAAGTTCAGGGCGCGGGCGCCGTCGCGACCCTGGGCGGCCAGGCGCAGGTTTTCGCGCACGCTGAGGTTCTGGAACAGGCTGGTGAGCTGGAACGAGCGCGCCATGCCCAGGCCGACGCGGCCGTGGGCCGGTTTGCGCATCAGGTTCTTGCCGTCGAAATGAATTGCCCCGGCGGTGGCCTGGCGTTCGCCGGTCAGGCAGTGGAACAAACTGGTCTTGCCCGCGCCATTGGGACCGATGATGGTGTGGATGGTGCCGGCTTCGACCTTGAGGTTGACGCCGTTCACCGCGTGGAACGCACCGTAGGCCAGTTCCAGGTTCTTGGTTTCCAGCAGGATGCTCATGACAGCTTCTCCTTGGTCACAACGTCGGCCTTGCGGCTGCCGCGCACACGGTCGAACAGGGTCGACAGACCGCCCCACAAACCGCCGCGCATGAAGATCACCACCAGGATCAGGATCACCCCCAGCAGCATCAGCCAGCGCGGCCACAGATCGGAAAGGAAGTCCCCCAGCAGCACGATGGAACCGGCGCCCAGCAACGAGCCGAACAGCGAGCCGGTGCCGCCGACGATGGTCATGATCAGGATGTTTTCGGACATCGCCAGGTCGATGTTCGACAGCGGCACAAAGTGCAGCAGCATCGCGTACAGCGCCCCGGCAATCCCGGTGACGGCGCCGGACAACACGAACACCAGGATCTTGAAGTGGCGGGTGTCATAGCCGATGGCCGAAGCGCGGGTTTCGTTTTCGCGAATCGCCATCAGCGTGCTGCCGAATGGAGAGGCGATCACCCGGCGGGCACCGATGAAGATCAGCAGGAACAGCACCGCGACAAACCCGTAGAACGCGCGGGCGTCGGTCAGCGACAGCAGCACGGTGTCACCGATGCGGATTTCCGGGCGCGGCACGCTGAGCAGGCCGTTGTCGCCGCCGGTCCAGTCGCTCAGGGTGTAGGCGACGAAGTAGGCCATCTGGCTGAAGGCCAGGGTCAGCATCACGAAGTAAATGCCGGTGCGACGGATCGCCAGGGCGCCCACCAGGAAAGCCAGGAAACCACCGGCGACGGCGGCACCCAGCAGTGCGCTGAACAGCCCCAGTTGCAGGTGAAGCATCAACAGCGCCGCGCAGTAGGCGCCGGCCCCGAAGAAGATGCCTTGGCCGAACGACAGCAGCCCGGTGTAACCCAGCAGCAGGTTGCAGGCGAGGGCGGCCATGGCAAAGATCAGGATCTCGGTGGCCAGGGTCGCGGAGGGCAGAATCAACGGCAGGCCGATCAACACCACGAGCACCAACAGCAGCATGTAGCGCGACTGGGTCTTGGCGAATGGCAGGGGGTTTTTTTCGCTCATGTCAGGCTCTCCCGAACAGGCCGTAAGGACGCACCAGGATCACTACGGCCATCGCACCGTAGATCATCAGGCTTGCGCCCTGGGGCCAGAGTGTGGTCATCAGGCTTTGCACCACGCCGACCAGCAGGCCGCCCACCAGTGCACCGCTGAAGGAACCCATGCCGCCGATCACCACCACCACGAACGCCACGCCGAGGATTTCCGGGCCGACAAAGGGCTGGGCGCCGCGCAACGGGGCGAACAGCACACCGGCCACACCGGCGAGGGCCACGCCGAGGGCGAAGGTCATGGAGAACAGGCGGAAAATGTTGGTGCCCAGCAGGGACACGGTTTCCGTGCTTTCACTGCCGGCCCGCACCAGGGCGCCGAAGCGCGTGCGTTCCAGCAGCAGCCACAGGCCAAGGCCAACGAGGCCGGAGAACACGATCAGGAACAGGCGGTAGTAGGGGTAGACAAAATCGCCCACCACCAGCACCCCGCGCAGCAATTCCGGTACGGCGACACTCTTGCCCACCGGGCCCCAGATCATCACGCTGGCTTCCTGGATGATCAGGGCAATCCCCAGGGTCACCAGAATTTGGAACATGTGCGGCAAGTGATAAATCCGCTGGATCAATAATCGCTCGATCACCCAGGCCAGCGCGGCCACCACCAGCGGCGCGATCAGCAGTGCCAGCCAGAAGCTGCCGGTGAGGCTGACGGCGGTGTAGCAGATGTAGGCGCCCAGCAAAAAGAACGCACCGTGGGCGAAGTTGACGAAGTTCAGCAGGCCGAAAATGATCGTCAAGCCGACCGCGATCAGGAAGTAGATCATCCCAAGGCCCAGGCCGTTGAGAATCTGGAACAGGTAAAGATTAAGCATGCAGGAACCCTCGGCAGGTGGCCGCATGAGCGGCCCTGCGCTGTGTCACCAGTAGATTTTCAGCGGATCAGCCGAGCACGCAGCCCGTGGCTTCCACCGGCGGGAACGACTGGCCGGAGCTGAGCACCTTGGCCAGATCGTCCTTGTCGGCCATGTCGCCTGCGGCCTTGCCCACCAGCAGGTAGTAGTCCTTGATCACCTGATGGTCGCCGGAGCGGATCGACTCCTTGCCGGTGGGGCCTTCGTAGCTCAGGCCCTGCATGGCCTTGGCCACGGTCGGCCCGTCGAAACTGCCGGTGGAGATGATGGTTTCGAGCATGACCTTGGTGCTGATGTAGTCGGCGGCCAGCGGGTAAGTGGGGTTGATGCCGTATTTGGCCTTGGTGAGTTTCACCAGGTCACGGTTGAGCGGGGTGTCGACCTGATGCCAGTACTGAGCGCCGAGGTACACACCTTCCAGTACGTCACTGCCCAGCTCCTGGAACTGGTCGAGGCCGGCGGACCACACCAGCAACACTTTCATGCGCTCCTTGATACCGAAGTTCACCGCCTGACGCAGGGTGTTGGACGACTGGCTGCCGAAGTTCAGCAGTACCAGCACATCGGGTTTGGCGGCGATGGCATTGGTCAGGTAGCCGGAGAACTCCTGCTCCTGCAGCGAGTGGTAGCTGTTGCCGGCGTGTTCCAGGCCATGCTCGGCCAGCACCGATTTGGCGCCTTCGAGCAGGGCTTCGCCGAACACGTATTGCGGGGTGATGGTGTACCAGCGCTTGGCGTCGGGCAGCAGCTTGATCAGCGGCACGAGGGTCTCGCGGATCGCGCCGTAGGTCGGCACCGACCAGCGGAACGTGGCGCTGTTGCAGTCCTTGCCGGTGACTTCATCGGCGCCCACCGGGGTCATGAACACGCCGCCGGCCTTGCTCACTTCCTTGGCCACCGCGAGTGCCGAAGACGACAGGGTACAGCCTTGGAAAAAGCGTGCGCCGTCCTGCTGGATCGCTTCCTGGACTTTACGCACGGCCTTGCCGGCGTTGCCTTCGGTGTCGATCACTTTGTAGACCAGCGGGTGGCCGAGCAACTCGGGATGCTGTTCCACCGCGAGGCGTGAACCCATGTCGGCAAATTTGCCATAACTGGCAAAGGCGCCAGACATGGACTTGAGGCCGTAAAAGGTAAAAGGCTCGGCGGCGAATGCAGAACGCACGCTCAGCGGGAGGCTGAGGGCGGCGGCTGCGGTGAGACTGGCTTTCAACAACGTACGACGCTGCATGGGGTGACTCCCTGGATTAGTTATTGGCAGGAGTGGCAATGGCGATACGGTGGAGCACGGCCTGTGGGCAGGCCTTTTATTGGTGGAGGGTGCGGCTTAGTGGTTGTGGTCGAACTCCAGCAGAAAGTGCGGGCTGACTTCACCTTCAAGGGCGGTCATGTGGTGTTCGGCGTCGCACATGTGTTCGTGCATCAGGCTGCGTACGGTGGCTTCGTCTTCGGCCCGGAAGGCGATCAGCAGTTGTTTGTGGTAGTCGAGGTTGGCGGCGTCGAATTGCTTGCGCTTGGGTTTGTAGGCTTTTTTCAGCACGACCAGGTCACGCAGCAGGTCGTTGAGGAATTGCGCCATGAAGCTCAGCAGCGGGTTGGGGCAGGCCTTGGCCAGCAGGTTGTGGAATTCCAGTTCGGCGATGCGTTGTTCGCGTTGGCCGGCTTCGCTGTCTTCGGGGGCGCTGCAGAAATCGACGTTGTCCTGGAGGGCGCGGTAGTCGTCTTCGCTCAGGCGGCCCAGGACCGAGACGGCGAGTTCGACTTCGATGACTTTGCGCAGCTGGTAGACCTGCTCGCCGTCCAGGTGCTGGAAGTGCAGGTAGTTGCGCAGGGCGCGGCTGGCGGGTTCGGTGCCGGCCTGGTTGAGATAGG
>NZ_JACARK010000369.1:0-7175 GCF_013386655.1 Pseudomonas sp. K5002
TCGACGCCGTGGCCCAGGCCAGCCATGCCGAAACCGAACCGTTCCTGACCCGCTGGCTGCGCACCCTGTGGCAGCTGTTCTGGAGCACGATTCCGGTGTACATCCTGGCGGTGCTGATCCTTGGCGCGGCGCGGGTCTGGCTGTTTCCCCACGTTGACGGCGCCATGGCCAACAGCCTGGTGTGGCTGGTGCCTCTGGCGATTGTCGGCACGTTGTTCGTGATCCCGACCGCCGCCGAAATCCCCATCGTGCAGACCATGATGACCCTCGGCATGGGCACCGGCCCGGCCGTGGCCTTGCTGATGACCCTGCCGAGCGTGAGTCTGCCGTCGCTGCTGATGCTGCGCAAGGATTTCGATGCGCGGGTGCTGGTGACTGTGGCCGGCTTGACCATGCTGATGGGGGTGGTGTGTGGGCTGATCGGGGCGTTTATCCTGTAGGAGTGCGGTCGAATGTGGGAGCGGGCTTGCTCGCGAAGGGGCCGGCGAACTCAATCAATTACTTACGCCGAGCGAGCCTGTCCCGGAAATACTCCACCACCGCCGCTTGCTCTCCCGCAAACTCGATACGCGCGCCTTTGCTTTCCCGCTGGAACGCATACATCGGGTCGTAGTACTCACGCAGCAGCCCTTCAATCCAGCCGCGGTGCAAATCCACCGCACCGCTGCGAGCTTGCTCCGCCAAGGCGTCCTGCATGATCGCGTGCAACCGCGCAAACCGCTCGCCGCCCAGGCGCTTGTGGATATTGCCCAGGCTCTGGGTCAGGCGCTCGGCAAACAGTTCCTGGCCAGTGTCGCCAAACACCGCGACAAACTCGGCGCAGAGGTCCACCACATAATCCTTCAGGATGCGCTCCACCCGGCCTTCAACGCTGTCTTCCAGCCAGACCATCGGGAAGCCCTGCATGCCCTTGTGCAAGGGCAACGGCAGCGCGCAGCTGCCGATCATGCGGCTCTCATCCTCGACCACAAACTGCTCGATACCGGCGGCCCGCTTTTTCAGCAGGTCCACCGCCAGGCGGTTTTCGAAGTCGATGTTGGAAGGTTGCGCCGTGGCGCGTTTGCCGAAGCTGGAACCGCGATGGTTGGCGTGGCCTTCCAGGTCCAGGGCGTTGTTCAACTGGCCGAGCACTTCGGTCTTGCCGGTACCGGTCATGCCGCCCAACAGTACGAAGTCGCATTGCGCGGTGGCGCTTTCAACCGTGTCGAGCAGGAAAGTCCGCATGGCCTTGTAGCCACCGCCCACTCGCGGATAGTCGATACCCGCCTCGGTTTTCAACCATTGCTGGGCAATCTGCGAACGCATCCCGCCGCGAAAGCAGTACAGCAGACCATCCGGATTGGCCTGGGCAAAACGCGCCCAGTGTTCGATACGTTCGGCCTTGATCGCCCCGGACACCAGTTCGTGCCCGAGAACAATGGCCGCCTGCTGGCCTTGCTGCTTGTAACAGGTGCCCACCCGTTCGCGCTCGTCGTCGGTCATCAACGGCAGGTTGACCACCCCGGGAAACGCGCCCTTGATGAACTCGATCGGCGCGCGGGTATCCATCATCGGCCGGTCGTTGAGAAAGATGTCGCGGTAATCGGTGATGTCGATGGGCATCAGAACACCTCTACCGCGTTGGTCTGTCGCTCAACCAGTTCGCCGATCGGCTCAAGGTTCAGGCCCAGCTCCGCCGCCACGGCGAGGAATTCGGCATTGCCTTCGGGGGTGACCGCCACCAGCAGCCCGCCGCTGGTTTGCGGGTCGCACAGCACGCGTTTGTGCAGTTCGTTCAGGCGCCCCAGCTTGCTGGCGTAGCTGTCGAAATTGCGCAAGGTGCCGCCGGGGACGCAGCCCTGTTCCAGGTAGTACTCAACCCCGGGCAGGCGTGGGACTTTTTCGTATTCGATGCGGGCAGTTAATTGGCTGCCGTCGGCCATTTCCACCAGGTGGCCCAACAGGCCGAAACCGGTGACGTCGGTCATGGCCGTGACACCGGCCAGCTTGCCAAAACGGCTGCCGGATTTGTTGAGGGTGCACATCCAGTCACGGGCCAGGCCCACGTCGGCCTCGCGCAGCTTGCCCTTCTTCTCGGCCGTGGTGAGGATGCCGATGCCCAGGGGTTTGGTCAGGTACAGTTGGCAACCGGCGGTGGCGGTGTCGTTGCGCTTCATGTGGCGCTTTTCCACCAGCCCGGTGACGGCCAGGCCGAAGATCGGCTCGGGGGCGTCGATGGAGTGGCCGCCGGCCAGGGGAATCCCGGCAGCGTCACACACGGAACGGCCGCCGCGAATCACTTCCCGGGCAATCTCCGGAGCCAGCACGTTGACCGGCCAGCCGAGAATCGCGATGGCCATCAACGGATCGCCGCCCATCGCATAGATATCGCTGATGGCGTTGGTGGCGGCAATGCGGCCGAAGTCGAAGGGGTCATCGACGATCGGCATGAAAAAGTCGGTGGTGGACACCACGCCGCGCTCCTCGTCGATGGCGTACACCGCCGCGTCATCGCGCGAAGCGTTGCCTACCCAGAGCTTGGGGTCGAGGTTCTGTGCGCCACTGCCGGCGAGGATCACTTCCAGTACCTGAGGTGAGATCTTGCAACCGCAACCAGCACCGTGGCTGTATTGGGTCAGGCGAATCGGCTCGTTCATGGGTATCCCTCAAGGCGTCAAGTGGGCGGATTCTAGCAGACAGCAAAAGGCCGACTGCGTGCAGTCGGCCTTTATGTTCAGCCCTTAGTGTTTGGCAGCAAGCCGTTTATGCCGGTTGCGTCGCATCATGTTCAGGCATTCGATAGCCGCCGAGAACGCCATGGCCGCATACACATAGCCTTTTGGCACATGGGCGCCGAAACCTTCGGCGATCAGCGTCATACCGATCATGATGAGGAAGCCCAGGGCCAACATCACAATGGTCGGGTTGTCGTTGATGAACTTGGCCAGCGGCTCGGCCGCCACCAGCATCACGATCACCGAGACCACCACGGCAATGATCATGATCGGCAAGTGCTCGGTCATGCCCACGGCGGTGATGATGCTGTCGATGGAAAACACCATGTCCAGCAGCAGGATCTGGCCAATCGCCGAGGCGAAGCCCAGGGTCACGCTCGGCGCGCCGGTGTCCACATGCTCCTTCTCGGGGTCCATGCTGTGATGGATCTCGGTGGTGGCCTTCCACACCAGGAACAGGCCACCGGCGATCAGGATCATGTCTTTCCAGGAGAACGACTGCCCCAGGATGTCGATGACCGGCTCGGTCAGCTGCACGATAAAGGCGATGGTGCTCAACAGGCCCAGACGCAGGATCAATGCCATGCTGATGCCGATGCGGCGGGCCTTGGCCCGGTGCTTCACCGGCAACTTGTTGGTGAGAATCGAGATAAAGATCAGGTTATCGATCCCCAGCACGATCTCCATGACGATCAGGGTGGCCAGTGCGATCCACGCGGTCGGGCTGGCGGCCAGTTGTAAAAGGTATTCCATAGGTCATTCCTGGTGTTGTGTGCGGGTATCAGGTTTCTTGGGAGGTGGACTCAGCCTTGCTGTCTTCCTGTTCCGGCTTGTCCGGCTTGCCTTGCGGCGGTGCGATCAAGCCCTTGGTCGCGTCACTCAACGCCTGTTCGGCGGCCTGGTGGGTGTCGTCAATCACTTGCTTGGCCGACTCGGTGGCCTTGCCCAGCAGTTGTTGCGCGCTTTTTTCCGCTTGGTCACAGCCACTGAGCATGACTAATGAAAGCCCAAGTAACGCCGTTGCGCCCAGGGAATTGAGTTTCATGATGCGTTCCTCGTTAGAACCGTCGGGTCCAAGTAGTGGCCCCTCGATAGCGACGCATTCTATGCAGGGGAACACTTCAGGAAAATTCGTATTTTTTTCGTTTATACTTCGGTTTTCACGAAGTATTGGCCGCCATGCTCAATTACCGACAACTGCACTACTTCTGGGTCGTCGCCAAGACCGGCAGCATCGTGCGCGCCTGCGAGCAACTGAACCTCACGCCGCAGACCATCAGCGGGCAGATCAGCCTGCTGGAGCAGACCTTTGGCGTGGCATTGTTCCAGAAGGTCGGGCGCCAGCTGGAGCTGACCGAAGCCGGGCGCCAGGCGCTGCCCTATGCCGAGCAGATGTTCCAGCTGGGCAATGAGCTTGAAGCGATGTTGCGCACCCAGCCCAATGAGCAGCAGATCCTGTTCCGGGTTGGCGTCGCGGATGTGGTGCCCAAGTCCATTGTCTATCGGTTGATTGCGCCAACCATGGAGTTGAGCGAGCCGATCCGCATCACCTGCCGTGAAGACAAGCTCGAACGCTTGCTGGCGGACCTGGCGATCCAGCGCCTGGACCTGGTGATCTCCGACAGCCCGATGCCGCCGCACCTGGACATCAAGGGCTACAGCCAGAAGCTCGGGGAATGCGGCATCAGCTTTTTCGCAACCCAGGCATTGGCTGACCAGCATCGCGGCGATTTCCCACAATGCCTGCAGGGTGCGCCGCTGTTGATTCCGGGGGCGGAGACGGTGGTGCGCAGCCGTTTGCTGCGCTGGTTTGCCGAGCAGCAGATCCAGCCACGGATTGTCGGGGAATTTGACGACAGTGCGTTGATGCAGGCCTTTGGCCAATCCGGCAGCGGGATTTTTATCGCGCCGAGCGTGATTGCCGACGAGGTGGAGCGCCAGTATGGCGTGGCGCTGATCGGCCAGACGGATGCGGTGACCGAATCGTTTTATGCAATCTCGGTGGAGCGCAAGGTCAAGCACCCCGGCATCGTGGCGATTACCGAAGGTGCCAGACGGGAGCTGTTCACTTCCCTGCCCTGAAGGCTCAGGCGCAGACGGCGCGGGTCTTGGCAGTCATCAGCCACAGCGCCAGCAGGATCGACAACAGGATAAAGCCCGCCGCGGCAAACCCGAGGCTGCCCAGGCCCAGGGTGTCGATCACGTGCCCGCCCACCAGCGCCCCCAGGCCAATCCCCAGGTTGGCCCCGGCAATGTTCAACGAGGCGGCAAACGCCGGCGCATGGGGTGCGGCCTTCATCAGTCGCACATGGCTGACCAGAAACAATGCCGCCTGGGTCACGCCCCATACCGCCATCGCCGCCGCCAACCCGATCGTGGAATGGATGGCGGGCACCAGCGCCACCATGCCGGCGATCATGAAACCGCAGAACACCATCGACGCAATCAGCGGATGACGGTCGACCATGCGCCCGCCCAAAGAGTTGCCGATCAGGCCGACCGCGCCAAAGCCCATGAGGCACCAGCCCACTACCGTGCCGTCAAAACCCGCCAGGCGTTCGAGAATGTCTGCCAGGTAGGTGTAGGCGGTGAACATCCCGCTGAACACCAGGATCGACAGCAGGATATGGCCTTGCATCAGCGGGCTGCGCAAGATCTTGAACTGCGAGCGCAGGCTGACCTGGTCGTTTTTTGCCCGGGTCTTCGGCAGGTAGATAAACAGCAGCAGGGCCTTGGCGAACGCCACCACCGCAAGAATGCCAAAGGCGGTGCGCCAGCCGAACATATCGGAAATCAGCGTGCCCACCGGGATCCCGAAGACCGTGGCACACACGATGCCGAAGCCGATTTTTTCAATCGCGCGGCCGGCGAAATCCGGCCCCACAATGTCCACCGCTGTCTCGCTGGCCAGGGCCCAGAACACCGGCAGCCCCAGCGCCGGGATCAACCGGGCCAGGGACATGACCCAGATATTCGAGGCCATCGCCGCCAGAGTGTTGGCCAGGCCGAACATGATCAGGATCGTGATAAACAGCCGCTTGCGCTCGAACCGGGCGAAATATGCGGTCAGGAACGGGCCAAACGCCGCCACGGTGAAGGCGAACAACGTCACCAGCAACCCGGCCTGGGACACGCTTACATCGAGGTCCCGGGCGATGGAAGGCAACAGGCCGACGATGATGAACTCTGTGGTCAGCACGGTAAAACCGGCTGCCGACAACAGCAGGATCGGAAACAGCATTAAAAACTCCAGAAAACAGCGACATCAACGACAGCCCGGAGGGCCCGCTGATAGAGAAGAAATAAGAGGATGGGCAATGTTAACAGAATGTGTCCCATCGTGGTGACGGAACGCCGCACCCGGATTAGACGTTTCCTACAGATGTTAGACTTCGCCCCTGCCAGATTCATGCTGCCTAGCTGCATCTATTAAAAAAACCAGAGACAACCTTTTTATGACTGCTGCCCCTTCCCTCTTTCAACGCCTGATGTCTATCAGCCTGGTCACCCAAATTGTCATCGGCCTGATCGCCGGTATCCTGTTGGCCCTGCTGTTGCCCGACGTCGCACAAGCCACCGGGTTTATTGGCAAGGTCTTTGTCTCGGCGCTCAAGGCCGTCGCGCCCATCCTGGTATTTGTGCTGGTGATGGCCTCGATTGCCAGCCACAAGCACGGCCAGGAAACCCATATCCGCCCGATCCTGTTCCTGTACCTGCTGGGCACGTTCGCTGCCGCCGTGGTCGCGGTGATCGCCAGCACGCTGTTCCCCTCCTCGCTGGTGCTGGCCACCCACGATGTGGCCGTCAGCCCTCCCGGCGGTATCGGTGATGTGTTGCAAAGCCTGTTGCTGAGCGTGGTGGACAACCCGGTCAGCGCGCTGATGAACGCCAATTTCATCGGTATCCTGGCGTGGGCCATCGGCATGGGCATCGCCATTCGCCATGCCAGCGACACCACCCGCACCGTGCTGGGGGACCTGTCCAACGGCGTCACGCTGATCGTGCGCATGGTGATCCGCTTCGCGCCCCTGGGGATTTTCGGCCTGGTGGCCTCGACCCTCGCCACGTCCGGCTTCGGCGCCCTGCTGGGCTACGCACACCTGCTGTTGGTGTTGATCGGCTGCATGCTGTTCGTCGCGCTGGTGATCAACCCGGCCATCGTGTTCTGGAAGCTGCGCCGCAACCCTTACCCGCTGGTGCTGATGTGCCTGCGGGAAAGCGGGATCACCGCGTTTTTCACCCGCAGTTCGGCGGCCAACATTCCGGTCAACCTGGCGTTGAGCAAGCGCCTGGGCCTGCATGAAGACACGTACTCGGTGTCGATCCCGCTGGGCGCCACCATCAATATGGCCGGCGCTGCCATCACCATCACCGTGCTGACCCTGGCCGCCGTGCACACCCTGGGCATTGCCGTGGACATCCCCACCGCCGTGCTGCTCAGCGTGGTCGCGGCGGTGTGTG
>NZ_JACARK010000037.1:0-7080 GCF_013386655.1 Pseudomonas sp. K5002
GATGATCGAGCGGGAAAACGGCGAGAAGTCGGCGTTCTCCCTGGCCTCGGCGCCCCACGCCGGGCGCGAGCTGGAATTGCACGTGCTGGCCCGGGAAGACAGCGCCCGCAGCCTGCTGGAGCAGTTGCAGCGCAACCAGATGGCACGCATCGAAATGCCGTTTGGCGACACCCACCTGGCGGAACTGCCCGACGGGCCGCTGGTGCTGATCGCCGCCGGCACCGGCATGGCCCAGATGCATAGCCTGATCGAACACTGTCGCGCCAGTGGCTTCAAGCACCCGGTGCATCTGTATTGGGGGGTACGTCGACCGGAAGACTTCTACGACATCGAGCACTGGGACCAGTGGCTGCAACTGCCCAACCTGTTCCTGCACAAAGTGGTCAGCGACCTGTGTGGCTGGGAAGGGCGCTGCGGGCTGTTGCATGAAGCGGTGTGCGAAGACATCAGCGACCTCAAGGCCGTGCATGTCTACGCCAGCGGTTCACCGGCGATGATCTACGGCACCCTGGATGCGCTGGTCGAGGCCGGCATGGATGCACACCAGATGCGTGCTGACGTATTTGCCTACGCACCCCGCCCTTAACGTGTGGCGAGGGTGCTTGCTCCCGCTGGGCTGCGCAGCGGCCCCGAAACAGTCGCTGGGTTCTATCTTTAAGATCGCATGAACTTCAGGGCCGCTTCGCGACCCAGCGGGAGCAAGCTCCCTCGCCACAGAAGCCTTTCAGCGGCTCGATCAGAAACGAACGCCCGTGGTCACCATCGCCGCATTGAACCCGAGCAACACCAGTTCGGCGGCGACCGGCCCGTAGTGAGTGCCCACCGAGGGGATGATCACCGGCGCCACCCCCAGTCCATTCAGCGGAATCTTGTCGCGGTACTTGCCGCGATAGCCCTGGATCACACCCCCTGTCAGCTTCAAGTACACCGGGTAATCGGGCATGTCATAGCGTTTGCCGGCATAGGCGTAGTACGAACGCTGGCTGAACGAGTTGCGAAACGTCGCCCCGCCATACACCAGGCCTGACGCTTCATTGCGCTCCAGGCCGATCAGGTCCTGGTTGTTGTTGTGGTCCTTGTCCGGCGCAAAATGCCGGGTGTAGACGCTCGTCTGGGCATACCAGAAGCCTTTTTCGTCCTGGGTCGGCACTTCCGCCGCCAGGGCGGTGGTGGCCTGTGCCAGGAACAACAGGCTGGGCAGTCGGTATTTCATGGAGTGACCTCGGTAGTCGATTCGGTTGGCGGCCAGGTGGGTCGTGACAGGCGCCTATTTTGAAGGCTCAGCGTGCCCCCAGGCTGAACCTGCGCTGAAACTACAGGGATTGAGGCAGCCAATCCTGATGAGCGGAGCGGCCTGGGCTTATGCATTCGCTTATTCTTTAAAGGTATTTAATTTGTTACATAAATATCATTAAGCTATATGCCAACGGACTACCGACTTTCTGCCAATAACCAATAAATGACCGCCACCGTCCGCCACACGGATCGATCGTACGAGCTCAGAGCATTGACGTTCTGGCTTTTGATTCCAAGGGGAGCGGTATGGGGAGCAACAAGCAGCACCTGCTGTACACGGCGATTTTGTCGGCTAATTTGCTGACCGCTGTGGGATTCAGTCCAGTGGCATCCGCCGAAACGGCCACTGCCGATGTACCCAAACTCGATACAGTCATTGTCACCGGCACCCGCGCCCAAGAGCGCACCGCCAGTGCCTCGTTGTCACCTATCGATGTGATTTCCGGCGACACCTTGCGCAGCACCGGCTCTGATGAGTTGGGCGCGGTGTTGGCCCGATTGATTCCTTCCATCAACTTTCCACGCCCGAGCCTGGTAGACGGTGCCGAACTGGTGCGCCCGGCGCAGCTGCGTGGCCTGTCACCGGACCAGGTGTTGGTGCTGGTCAACGGCAAGCGCCGCCACACCAGTGCCTTCGTCAATCTCGGCGGTGCGGTTGGGCGTGGCTCGGCGCCGGCGGATTTGAATGCGATCCCGTTGTCGGCGGTCGACCATATCGAGGTGCTGCGTGACGGCGCATCGGCCCGCTACGGCTCCGATGCGATTGCCGGGGTGATCAACGTGATCCTCAAGCATGACGACCACGGCGGCTCGATCACCAGCAAGTTTGGTGAGTACAAGAAGGGCGACGGTATCCAGCGCAACCTCAGCGGCAACACCGGTGTGGCACTGGGCGATAACGGGTTTATCAACATCTCTGCCGAAGGCGCCGACAACGATTACACCAACCGCGCCGGCAAGGACCTGCGTCCGGGCAGCGTTGGTTCGACGACCTACGGCCAGCGGGTGTTCCGCCAGGGCGAGCCGGCCACTGACCAGGGCAAGCTGTTTCTCAACTCGGAATATTCCTTCAGCGATGCGGCCGAGTTCTATGCGTTTGGCGGCTACAGCAAGACCCGCGGCGAGACGGCGGCGTTCTACCGGGCCAGTAACGCGAGCAACAACATTCCTGCGCTCAACCCCAATGGTTACCTGCCGTTGATTCGCGGTGACGTGGAAGACACGTCCCTGGCGGTCGGCCTGCGCGGCTTGTTGGCCTATGACTGGCACTACGATGTGTCGGTCAACTACGGCAAGAACCAGTACCAGATCGGTACCGAAACCATCAACACCTCGCTGGGCCTGGCCACGCCGCGCAAGTTCGACAATGGCACGTTGGTCAATGACCAGAAGCAACTCAGCCTGGACCTGTCGCGGGAATTCAGCCTGGGCTGGTTGCCGTATCCGGTGTCGGTGGCGTTTGGCGGCGAATACCTGGACCAGGGTTACCAGATCAAGGCGGGCGACCCGGCGTCCTACTACCAGACCGGCAGCTCGGGCCTGGGCGGCTTCCGTGATTCCGACGCCGGCACCAGCACGCGCCACAACTGGGCGCAGTACCTGGACCTGGAAACCAACTTCACCGAAAAACTCAGTGCCTCCGCCGCCGTGCGTCACGAGGACTACAGTGATTTTGGCTCCAACGTCAGCGGCTCGCTCTCGGCGCGCTACGACTTCACCCCGCAAGTGGCCTTGCGCGGCAGTGTATCCAACGGTTTCCGTGCGCCGTCCCTGGCACAGCAAAACTTCGCCTACACCTCGTCGCAACTGATCGGCAACACCATCCAGGAAGCCGGCACCTTCCCGGCCAACAGCCAGGTGGCGCGCCTGCTCGGCGCTGAAGACCTGAAAGCCGAGAAGTCCCGCAACTACAGTCTCGGCCTGGTGCTGGAGCCGACCGACAACCTGACCGTGACCGCCGATGTCTACCGTATCGACATCAGCGACCGCATCAGCCTGTCCTCCAACCTGGACCTGAGCAAGAACCCGGCTGCGCTCGCGTATCTGCAGGCCAATGGCGTGGGCAACATCAACTACACCACCGTGCGCTACTTCACCAACGCCACCGACACCACCACCAATGGCGTCGACCTGGTGGCCAACTATCGCTACCAACTGGACAACGGTGTGCGCTGGAACAGCACCGTGGGCTACAACTACAACCACACCAAGGTCACCGACGTAAAAGCCAACCCGTCCGTACTGGATAGCCTGGGCGCGAGCCTGGTTCGGGTGGACCGTCGCGAGCGCATCGGCCTGCTGGGCGATACCACGCCACAGCACAAGCTGAGCCTGGGCAACGACCTGAGTTACGGCAACTGGGCGCTGCACAGTAATTTGGTGCGCTATGGTTCATTCACCAGCTACCAGGCCGACCCGACCAACGACCAGAGCTTCAAGGCCGCCTGGCTGTTGGACCTGTCAGCCGACTACAAGCTGAAAAACTGGACCTTCACCGTTGGCGGCGACAACGTCACCGACAAATACCCGGAAAAACTCAATGCCTACGCCAGCAGTGGTGGCAATTTGGCCTATAGCACTTTTTCGCCGTACGGTTACAGCGGCGCGTTCTATTACGGTAAAGTTGCTTACAACTGGTAACAGCTTCTCGTAACAACAAAGGAGACCTAAGCGATCTGCCATGACCGCCATTGAATCTGATCTTTTGCAATTGGCTTACCCTCCGCGGCTCGATCTGGGGCCGCAACTCACTCACGAACAGTTGATGAGCTCGATGCAAGCCACCATGGCGCTGCACAAGGGTGGGCCGGTCTGGCTATTCGCTTACGGTTCGCTGATCTGGCGGCCTGAATGTTCGTCGACACAGCGGATGCGGGCGCGGGTCCACGGTTATCACCGGGGCTTGTACCTGTGGTCCCATGAGCACCGGGGCACGCCGGAAATACCGGGGTTGGTGTTTGGCCTGGATCGCGGCGGCTCGTGCAGCGGGTTTGCCTACCGCTTGCCGGAAGATCAACTGGAGGCCTCGCTGTATGCCCTGTGGCAGCGCGAGATGCCGTATCCCTCGTACCGGCCGCACTGGCTCAGCTGTCGTCTGGAAGATGGCAGCCAGGTGCAGGCATTGGGATTTGTCCTGGAACGGCACCTGCCCAGTTATGCCGGCAATTTGCCCGACATCGTGCTGAATCACGTGTTGCAAAGCGCTTGCGGGCGTTACGGCACTACGCGCGATTATGTCGAGCAGACCGTCAACGCCCTGCGTAGCCACGCCATGCCAGACAAGAATCTGGAGGCGCGGCTCAAGCGGTGTTCCAAAGGCTGTTCCGACGATTAACGTGCGGCACTGACGCTATTGGTGTGCCACAAGGTGGGGATCAGGAACGCGATGGCCAGCAGGCACGCGCCGATCAGCAACACGAAACCACCGTCCCAACCGAAATGGTCAACGGTGTAGCCCATGGCCGCACTCGCTGCCACTGAACCACCCAGGTAACCGAACAGGCCCGTGAAGCCCGCTGCAGTACCGGCGGCTTTCTTCGGTGCCAGCTCCAGCGCCTGCAGGCC
Source organism: Pseudomonas sp. K5002 (assembly GCF_013386655.1). Classification (NCBI taxonomy): domain Bacteria; kingdom Pseudomonadati; phylum Pseudomonadota; class Gammaproteobacteria; order Pseudomonadales; family Pseudomonadaceae; genus Pseudomonas; species Pseudomonas sp. K5002. The sequence goes on from NZ_JACARK010000037.1 coordinate 4,861, forward strand.
GATCAGCATCACCGGACCGTAGATCAGGAAGCCGATGGAGAACAGCGCGATCATGTCGATCATCGGGTTGCCCGGCGGGTTGAGCCAGTAAACCAGGGTCGCCACGGTGACCAGGCCCATGAACACAATGCCGGTCAGGCCACGGTTGCCACGGAAGATCTTGTCCGACATCCAGCCGCACAGCAGCGTGCCCGGAATGCCCGCCCACTCGTAGAAGAAGTACGCCCACGAGGTTTTATCCACGTCGAAGTGCTTGGCTTCCTTGAGGTACGTCGGTGCCCAGTCCAGCACGCCGTAGCGCAGCAGGTAGACGAAGACGTTGGCGAAGGCGATGTACCAGAGCATTTTGTTGCGCAGCACGTACTTGACGAAGATTTCCTTGGCGCTGAATTCGTCCTCGTGGCTGGCGTCGTAGCCTTCCGGGTAGTCGTTCTTGTATTGCTCGATGGGCGGCAGGCCCACCGATTGCGGGGTGTCGCGCATGGTGATGAAGGCAAATGCCGCCACCAGCAGGGCCACGGTAGCCGGGACGTAGAACGCCGCGTGCCAGTCGTTGAACCAGGCCATGCCCAGCAGGAACAGCGGGCCGATCAAGCCGCCGCCGACGTTATGCGCCACGTTCCATACGGAAACCACACCGCCACGTTCTTTCTGCGACCACCAGTGCACCATGGTCCGCCCACTTGGCGGCCAGCCCATGCCCTGGGCCCAGCCGTTGATGAACAGCAGAATGAACATCATGGTCACGCTGGAGGTAGCCCAAGGTGCGAAACCGAAAATGAACATCACCCCGGCGGACACCAACAGGCCGAAGGGCAGGAAGTAGCGCGGGTTGGAGCGGTCGGACACCAGGCCCATGAGGAACTTGGACAGGCCGTAGGCAATTGCGATCGCCGACATTGCCAGGCCCAGCTGGCCACGGGTGTAACCCTCGTCGATCAGGTACGGCATGGCCAGGGAGAAGTTCTTGCGCAGCAGGTAGTACCCGGCGTAACCGAAGAAAATACCGGCGAAGATCTGCCAGCGCAGGCGTCGGTACGTGCTGTCTATTTTTTCTTCAGGCAGGGGCGCCTGATGTGCGGCAGGACGGAAGAAAGCAAACATTCAAGAGCTCCAGATTTCTTGTTTTGACTGCGGATGCGAATGTTACAGTTTCGTTACCGAAAATAGCACCGCCTCTTATCTGCGGGCATAGGAATTGAGTGCAATTGCATGTTCTTTTACGAACATGTCGCTTAGAGGCAAGTGAGGGACGTTTTCAGGAGGGGATGCCAAGAAGCTGTGGTGAGGGAGCAAGCTCCCTCACCACAGGCAGTGATTCGGTTCAGTTGCCGTTGGCGGCTGCGATATCACCCGGAAGCAGGTGTTCCTGGATCTTCTGGCTGCGGGATTCCACCAGTTGACCCTGGTCGTCGAAGCGCAACACGATCAGCCAGTCATACACATTTTCCGGCCATTTCTTCATCCCGGTCAGCGCCGCGCCGTCACCGCCGAAGGCCTCGATCAACTTGTCGATATGCCCGTGATGCCAGGCGATCAACACGGTCTGCGCCTGGTTGGACTTGCGCAGGGACTTCACCAGCTTGCCGACTTGATCGTCTGAGTAGGGTGTTTCAAGCGGGAGCTGCAGGCGCTGGGCCAGGGGTGTCAGGGTCAGGCGCGGGCGAGAGCTTTCCTTGCTGTCGCTGGTAGCGATCAGCCGCTGGGGCACCACGGAGATGCCGTTCAACAGCAGCGGGTCGAAATAGCTGGCGTAGGCCGCCGCCCGCTGTTCGCCCTTGGGGCTCAGCAACGGACCTTCATCGGGTTTTTCCGCATGGCGCACGATCAGCACCGTCACGTTGTTCAGCCCGCGTACATCCTTGCCCTCTTTATGGGCAAAGGCGTGAGCCGACACCATCATCAACAACCCCAGAAACAGCGCGCGCAGCGGTGTGACCATTATTCATTCCTGCCAGTGAGTGAGTGCCTCGGCCGATCATGGGCCCAGGCACTCCGCGGACAAAATGAAACAATAGTCAGCGTAGCTGCACCACGACCTTGCCCACAGCCTTGCGCTGGCCGAGGTCGTTGATCGCCTGCGCCGCCTGCTCCAGCGGGTACACCTGGGACACCAGCGGCTTCAACTTGCCCTCGGCGAACCAGCCGAACAGTTGCTGGAAGTTGGCGGCATTGTCCTGCGGCTGGCGCTGGGCGAACGACCCCCAGAACACCCCGACC
>NZ_JACARK010000370.1:0-3469 GCF_013386655.1 Pseudomonas sp. K5002
GGTTTTGGACTTGCGCGCGGCACGCCGAGCGGCGTTGCGTTGGGTGCGGCGGGCTTCCTTGAAGACTTCGGTGTTACGGCAGGTACGGCACTTGACCCGATTCAGCTCGGTGCTGGAAGGGAGGTTGTTGCCGTGATGACCGCAGGCAAGATGCCCGGCGACCTTGAAGTGAATGACCATGTAAGCGTCTCCTTCTTGGGGGATGCGTCGCATCGGTAATCTGCTGATGCGCGCGGGCAGGGCGAGGCAGCCATTGGCTGATGTTCACCGCTCTGTCTTTTATGACAGTTCGCTGCTCCATGCGTTCGTTTGAGGGTATTGCGTCTCCGTCGACACCCGTAGCGCCTGCTGGTAATGCAACGGCGAGCGGCCGATCTCACGTTTGAAGGCATGGCTGAATGCGCTCTGGGAGTTGTAGCCCAGCGAGAGCGCGAGCTCGATCAACGAGCGTTTGCCCTCAGCCAGCGCCCGCGCTGCCAGACGCATGCGCCACTGGGTGAGGTAGGCCATCGGCGAGACCCCGGCGACGTCCTTGAAGTAGGCCGCAAAGCTGGCTCGCGACATTGCACACGCCTTGGCCAGTACCTCCAACGGCCTGGTTTCGCCCGGCTCGCCATGGATAAGGCGCAGCGCCGGCGCCAGGCGTTTGTCGGTCATGGCGCGCAGCCAACTGCCGGACAGCGGCGGTGCGGTTTCGAAATGCAAACGCAGAATTTCGATGAACATCAGGTGCGCCAGTTGCGATGAGGCCACTGCTGCACCCGGACGATCATGCTCCCGTTCACGCACCAGTTGATTGAGCAACCAATGCAGTGTTTCGAGCGCATGGGTCCTGGCATTCAAATGGATGAAGGGCGCCAGTGCTGCACGTAGCAGGTGTTCGGAGTCAGGGCTGAGTTCCACCTTGCCGCCAATCATGAAGAACTCATCCCCATCGCCGTGATACGCCAGGGCACCCACTCGCTTGTTGAGGATCTGTTGCAAATCCACCGGTGTTGCACTCAGGTCGCTGGCCATGACATGGGGCCTTTCGGCCGACAGTAGAAACACATCGCCTTCGTTTACCGCAATGGGCGTGCTTTCGCCTTTGATCTTCAGCCAGCACGTCCCTCGCAACACGCCCCAGAACTTCAATTGGGTAGCCGGTGGAAAGGCGATCGCCCAGCGTCCGCCCGCCACCAGGCCGCCGGACATCACGGAGCGGGCTTGCATGAAGGTGAGCAACTCGGAAAATGGATCAGTCATGATTTAGACGATTGCTTATAAAAATTGGAGTCTAGCGCATTCATCGTCTAGGTCGGATGGATATGCTGGGGTCTCCAACGTCACTACAGAGGGTTTGATCATGACATCACGCACTTGGTTGATCACCGGAGCCAACAGTGGCTTTGGACGCGAGATGACCGAGCAATTATTGGCACGGGGGGAGCGCGTTGCGGGCACGGTCCGGGATTTGGCGAGCATGGGGGACCTGCGAGCGCTTCATGGCGAAAGGCTGTGGCTGGCCGAGTTGGATCTGACTGATACCCCGGCGATTCGCCGGGTGGTCGATCAGGCATTCAAGGCGCTGGGGTCCATTGAGGTGGTGGTCAGTAACGCAGGCTACGGCCTTTTCGGCGCCGCAGAAGAGATGACCGATCAGCAGATCGAGCATCAATTGGGTACCAACCTGCTGGGTTCCATTCAATTGTTGCGCGCCGCGCTGCCCCACCTCAGGGCCCAGGGTGGCGGGCGGATCCTGCAACTGTCCACCATGGGCGGGCAGGCCGTTTTCCCGGGTGGTTCGCTGTACCATGCGAGCAAGTGGGGAATTGAAGGCTTTGTCGACGCCTTGGGCGAGGAAGTGGCTTGTTTCAACATCGGCTGCACCCTCATCGAACCCGGTAGCGCCCGCACCGGTTTTCGCTACCGCAGCGCGCAACTGGCGCCACGCCTGGAAGACTACGACCGTTCTCCTTCCAGCCACGCACGGCGGATGATCGAAGGCGGCACGACGGTGTCGTCGGGTGACCCGGCCAAGATGGTTGCGATCATGCTTGCCAGCGTCGACCAGCACCCTGCGCCCAAGCGCATTGCCTTGGGGCCAGACGCCTACACCGTGATGCACAAGCAGCTCAGCGACCGTCTGGCAGCACTGGAAGCGCAAAAGGACCTGGCATTTTCGACGGACTTCTTTGTGCCGTAACGAAACCGGCATCGCTGTTCGCGACGCACCCGCTCGTTTATCCTCCGGTCACACACACAATGTGACTGGAGTGGAAGATGAGCAATCAAGAGTCCCAGGAAGGCGGCTGCCGTTGTGACCGGGTGCGTTTTACCGTGACCGAAAAACCATTGATCACCATGGCGTGCCACTGCACCGGGTGCCAGAAGATGTCATCCAGCGCGTTCTCGCTGAGCGCGCTGATCCCCAGCCACGGATTCACCATCACCCAGGGCAACCCGGTGATCGGCGGGTTGCATGGCGTAGACCGCCACTACTGCTGCCCCCACTGCATGAGTTGGATGTTTTCCCGCCCCAATGGCGTGGAAGATCTGATCAACCTGCGCCCCACCATGCTGGATGACGCCAGCGGCTATGTGCCATTCATTGAAACCTGGACCAGTGAAAAGCTGCCGTGGGCGACTACCCCGGCGCAGCACAGCTTTGCGCAGCTCCCGGAGAGGGAGAATTTCCCCGCGCTGATACAGGCGTACGCCGAGTACAGCGGCGGTTGAACTAGTCCATCAGCGCCAGCAGGTCGGTGTCGCCCACGTCGCGCCCGGCCTGGGTCAGCAGCGTTGTCACCTGGCCCCGGTGGTGGGTCTGGTGATTGAAGAAGTGCACGAGCAGGGCATGAAAATTCTTGTTCATGGGCGTGCCCGCCATGTTGTGGTACTGCAGGGGCTGATCCAGGTCCGACTCACTGATCGACTGCACCCAGTCGATGATGAGCTGGTCGAGCCAGGCGCGGTGGGCCGACAGTTCACGGATATCGGCGAAGGCCAGTTGATTCAGACGTGGCGGCAACCCCAACGCGTCTAACGGTACCAGCGCGGCAAAGCCTGCCGGATGCTCGGCGAAACGCTTGAGCCAGACGCGATCACCCAGGGCGAGGTGGTTCAGCGTGCCAAGGATCGATCCGAAGAACGCGCCACGGTCGGCAATCAAGTCTTCGTCGCTCAGGCCGTGGGCCGCTTCATACACCTTGCGGTTCATCCACTGGTTATAGGTCGCCATCAAGGCAATCTGCTCGGTACGGGTCACGTGAGGTTCCTCGATGGGGGGGCGTCGCCATGATAATGCGAGCCTGCCGGGCGGTCATGGTGTTCTCGCGCAGCGCAGCTATTGTTGTTGATCTGGAACTCTGCGCCCTGGGAGGGTGACACCATGAATACCGGCGATCTACTGGAACAATTGCTGCGCGCGGGCCAGGCCTCGTCCAGCCAGCAGGGCGGCGCTGCACCCGGGTCTCAGGGCGGGCTCGGT
>NZ_JACARK010000371.1:0-7187 GCF_013386655.1 Pseudomonas sp. K5002
ACTCCAGCTGGGCGCCGCGACCCACACCAACGGCTCGTCGCACAGGTATTCCCCGCTGTGCAAACCTGCGTGTTCCACCCCCAGCACCAAGTCCAGCTCGCCCCGTTGCAGGCGCCCCACCAGGGCCGTCGACATCTCGCAGCACACATCGGGCCGTACCTGGGAGAACTGCGCCTGGAAGTCCTTGAGCATCCCGCCCAGGCAATACTCGGCGTAGTCCTCGGGCATGCCGAGGTGGATACACACCTGTTGATTGGGCAATTGCGCGGCGCTGACGGCTTCGCTGTGCAGCTTGAGGATCTGCCGGGCGTAGATCAAAAAGGTTTCGCCACCGGGGGTCAGGCCCACCGAGCGGCTGGTACGGCGGATCAGTGGCGTGCCGACGATGTCTTCCAGGCGTTGCAGGCTCTGGCTGACGGTGGATTGGGTCTTGTGCAGGCGCTCGGCGGCCGCCGAAAACCCCTGGCACTCGATAATTGCCACAAACACTTTAAGCAGGGTGCCATCCAGTTCGCCCGACATAACTATCGCCCTCGCCGATGGATTCGATCACAACTTGTAATTTCCACTTTGCACCTCGTTCAGCAACTATCGGGTCAGCCAAAAAACACCAACTGATAGTTCCGGGAGTCTTGCATGAGCCTTCAACTTGCTGACGCTGAAGTGGGCGATATCAGCGACATTATTAATACCGAGCTGTATCCCATACATGATTCGGGCCATGTTCAATTACAGGCCCTGATCGAACACGCCCGGGCCGAACTGGCCGAAGACGGCTGCTGCCTGCTGAAGAACTTCCTGCGCCCCGCAGCGCTTGAGCAGGCGCGCCTGGAAGGTTTGGCGCTGTCGGGCAAGACGTTTTATTCGGTGCGCAAGGTCAACGCCTACTTCACCGAGGACGACACCTCCCTGCCCCACGATGACCCGCGCCGCACGTTCATGGAGCGCACCAGCGGCTTTGTGACCCGCGACATGATCGCCCCGGACGCGATCATCCACCGGCTGTACGTGTCGCCGATGATGAAACGCTTTATCGGTGCCTGCCTGAATGAGCCGGAAATCTTCGAGTACGCCGACCCGTTCGCCGGGCTGGTGATCAACGTGATGCCGGACGGCACCGAGCAGCCCTGGCACTTCGATACCAACGAATTCATCGTCAGCATGATGACCCAGAAGCCCGAGGCCGGCGGCCTGTTCGAGTACGCGCCGATGATTCGCTCGCGCACCCAGGAGAACCTCGGCGCCGTCGGCAAGGTGGTGCGTGGCGAGGACCGTTCGCGGGTGCAGGAACTGGAGCTGAATCCCGGCGATTTGCAGATATTCAAAGGGCGTTTTTCGGTGCACCGGGTGACCCGCGTGGAAGGCGCCACCGAGCGCAACACGGCGATCTTCGCCTACTCCGAAAAGCCCGGAATCATTGGCCGTGCCCAGCGCACCAAGCAGCTTTACGGACGCCTGTCCGAAGCCCATCTGCAAGCCGAACGCAACCTGGTCCGCAGCGACCAGTTGCTCGACTGATTCATACCTAAAAAACCTTGAAACCGTATGTGCCCTGCGAGGAACACCCCATGAGTCTGTCCGGCCCCAACCGCAACCCCGCTGACTGCGAACCTACCCATGACGAGATCCAGCAGATCCAGTTGGACCGTCTGCAACGGGTACGCAACGAGCTGAAAAAACGCGACTACGCCGCCTGCGTACTGTTCGACCCTACCCACATGCGCTACGCCACCGGCTCACGCAACATGCAGGTGTACTCGGCGCGCAACCCGGCCCGCTATGCGTTTATCCCGGCAGAAGGCCCGGTGGTGGTGTTCGAGTTCGGCGGCTGCCTGCACCTGGCCGAAACCCTCAACACCGTCGATGAAGTGCGCCCGGCCAAAGCCATCTCCTATTACTTCTGCGAAAGTTTCCTGGGCAATGTCACCGCCGACTGGGCCGCGGAAATCGATGAGCTGGTGCGCAAATGCGGCGGCGGCAAACGCATCGCCATTGAAAGCGCCACCTCCGCTGCGGCCTTCGAACTGCAAAAGCTCGGCTATCAGATATTTGATGCCCAGGAACCGCTGGAACGTGCGCGCTGCATCAAGGTGCCGAACGAACTCAAGATGATCCGCGCCAGCCTGCGTGCCACCGAAGCCGGGGTGCGCCTGATGGAAAGCAAACTCACCCCCGGCATCAGCGAGAACGAGCTGTGGTCGCACCTGCACCAGCACGTGATCGCCACCGACGGTGATTACGTCGAGACCCGCCTGCTGTCCTCCGGCCCACGCACCAACCCGTGGTTCCAGGAGTGCAGCACCCGGCCCATCGAAGCCGGCGACCTGGTAGCGCTGGACACTGACGTGGTCGGGCGTTTCGGCTACTACGCCGACTTCTCGCGGACCTTCCTGTGCGGTGAACAAGCCGCCACCGCCAAGCAGCAGGAGCTGTACAAACTGGCCTACGAGCAAGTGCAGACCAACATGGAAATGCTCAAGGCCGGGCGCAGTTTCAAGGAGTACGCGGAACTGGCCTGGAAGATTCCCGAGCATTACAAAAACAACCGTTACTTCGCCCTGGTGCACGGGGTTGGCATGACCGGTGAATACCCCTACGTGGTGCATCGCGAAGACATTGATGCCCTGGGCTACGACGGTGTGTTCGAAGCCGGCATGACCATCTGCGTGGAAAGCTACATCGGCCACGACGACGGCGGCGAAGGGATCAAGCTCGAAGAGCAGATCTACATCCACGAACACGGCATCGAGTTGCTCTCCGACTACCCGTTCGACCCGCGCTTGTTGAGGTACTGATCGTTCCCACGCTCTGCGTGGGAATGCATCCCGTGACGCTCTGCGTCACCGTTTCGCAGAGGGGGCGCGGAACGTCCGGGGCGGCATTCCCACACAGAGCGTGGGAACGATCGGTCGGTGGGGAGCGACATGTAACATGCGTTTATAGAACGTTCCAACGCAGAATTTGTCGTTTGTCGATCTTTGCGCAAATGACAAAACTGCGGGCATCTCTAATAAAAACAACATGAGAGCTGCCCTATGTCCTGTCCCATTGCCACCCTCCCGACTTCGTTGCGCCTTGTTCTTCTGCCGGCTTCACAGCGGTCACGGTCGCGCCTTCGCGGCGCTTGCCATTGACCCTTGCGGTTCAACAAAAAAACGCATATTCGCAAGTACCGGAGAGGCTTATGAAAGAGTTGACTACCCTGGACGGCGCCGCGCCGCATCCAGCCGTAAATGATCTGTGTGCCCAAGTGCAAAGCGGCGAAATCAACCGCCGCCAATTCCTGCGCACGGCCGCGCTGCTGGGCATCACCGTCGCCAGTGCCAGCACCTTTCTCGGTTCCGCACTGCTGGGCAATGACGCCCAGGCCGCCGAGCCACGCCAGGGCGGCAGCCTGCGGTTTGCCTGCGCGATCCAGGAAATCCAGGACCCGATGCTGATCACCTGGATCGAAGCCTCGAACCTGCTGCGCAACTCGGTGGAATACCTGACCTGGGTCGACGCCGACAACATCACCCACCCTTACCTCGCCGAGAGCTGGAGCCCGTCGGAAGACCTCGCCACGTGGACCTTCAACCTGCGCCAGAACGTGAAGTGGAGCAACGGCGACACCTTCAACGTCGACGACGTGCAGCACAATATCGAACGCTGGATCGCCGCCGATTCCAAGTCGGTGAACCGCACCGCGTTCCAGGACATCAAGGCCTTCGAAAAAGTCAGCGAGTTCCAGTTCCGCCTGGTGCTCAAGCGGCCGATCCTGGCGATCCCGGAGATGCTCAACGCCTTCACCTGCGCCATCGTGCACCGTAGCTTCAAGGCCGGTGACGACTGGGCGAAAAACCCGCTGGGCACCGGGCCGTTCAAGCTGGTTTCATTCGCCGTGAACAAGCAGGCGACCTTCGCCAAGCGCGCCGACTACTGGGGCAAACCAGCCAACCTTGACGAGTTGCGCTACATCGACATGGGCACCGACGTGTCCACCCACCTCGCCGCCCTGCAAGCCGGACAAGTCGACGTGCTGTACCGCGTGACGGTGGCTGAACTGGACCTGGCCAAGCGCTTGCCCGGGGCCCAGTTGCTGACCTGCAAGTCGGCGCAAACCGTGGTGATGCGCATGGCCTGCGACCAGAAGCCGTTCACCGACCTGCGCATCCGCAAGGCGGTGGTGCTGTGCGCCGATAACGCGCAGATGCTGAAGATCGCCTATCGCGGCATGGGCACCCTCGGCGAAGACCATCATGTGGCGCCTTCCCACCCCGAATATTTCCCGCTGCCCAAGCGCAACCGCGACGTCGCGGCGGCCAAGAAGCTGCTGGCCGAAGCCGGCTTCCCCAACGGCATCGACATTGACCTGATCGTCGGCAACACCCAGGGCCGCTATGAACAGGACTGCGCGCAGATCCTGCAACAGAACTGCCTGGAAGCCGGGATCCGCATCAACCTCAAGGTGATCCCTGCTGCACAGTACTGGCCGATCTGGGATAAGGCCGCCTTCAGCCTGACCTACTGGGCCCACCGCCCGCTGGGCGTAATGTCCCTGGAACTGGCCTACCGTGGCGGTGGTGCCTGGAACGAAAGCCATTACAGCGACCCGGCGTTCGATGCCGCGCTGGACAAGGCCATGGGCATCATCGACCCGAAACAGCGCGCCGTGGCGATGGAAGATGTCGAACGCATCCTGCAGGACGCCTGCGTGATCGTGCAGCCGTTCTGGGGCGACAAGTTCACCGCCGTGAGCAAAAAGGTCCAGGGCTTCCAGGTGCACCCTTCCGACTTCTACCCGATGGACAGTGTGTGGATGAGCGCTTGATTTAGCGCACGCCCTCCTCCCTGCCCGCACACGGGCAGGCATCCCTTGAACAGTCGGAGCATGCACCCATGGCTCATTTTCTGATGCGCAAGTTATTGGCGCTGGTGGCGACCCTGCTGTCGGTGTCATTGATCGTGTTCCTGGCCCTGGAACTGAATATCGAAGACGTGGCGATCAACGTCCTCGGCCCCTACTCCGCCGCCGACCAGCGCGCCGCGTGGCTGGTGGAACATGGCTATAACCAACCCTTTGTGTGGCGCTACCTGGTGTGGCTCAAGGACTTTGTCAGCGGCGACTGGGGCACCTCGGTGTACTTTCGCGAATCAGTGATCAAGCTGCTGCTGCCGAACCTTGCGCAAACCCTGACCCTGGCCGGCCTGGCCTTGCTGGTGATGGTGCCGGTGGCGTTGACCCTCGGCATTCTGGCCGGGATTCGCCAGGGCTCGGCGCTGGACCGCCTGGTGTCGTTCCTGTCGATCGTCACCACCTCGATTCCCGACTTCGCCAGCGCGGTTTTCGTCTCCGCGATCTTTGTGTTCTGGCTTAACTGGCTGCCCGGTGTGAGCAGCATGAGCGAAGGCTTCAGCGTCGTGCAATTGGTGCTGCCACTGATGGTGCTGTGCCTGTTCGGCATCGGTTACCTGGCGCGCATCACCCGGGCCTCGATGGTGGAAGTGATGCAGGCGCCGTACATCCGCACGGCGCGACTCAAGGGCGCATCGACCTCACGCATTGTGCTGCAGCATGCCCTGCGCAATGTGCTGATCGCGCCGGTCACGGTGATCATGCTGTACATCCCGTGGCTGCTGTCGAACGTGATCGTGGTGGAGGTGTTCTTCGCCTACAAGGGCTTCGGCTCGCTGCTGTACACCGCCTCGCTGAACCATGACGTGTACCTGATCGAAGCCTGCGCGATGGTCAGTGCCGTGGTGGTGGGCATCACCAAGATTTTCTCGGACCTGGCCTACACCTGGCTCAACCCGCGCATCACCCTGCGCAGCCTCGGCGGAGGTGCCCAATGAACCTGCTGCACTCGTTCAAACATCCCTTGGCATTGCTCGGCCTGCTGCTGGTGGGCGGCTGGGTGGTGATCGCGCTGTTCGCACCGTGGATCGCGCCCCATGATCCGCTGGAAAGCTTCACGCCCTTACTGACGCCAATGACCGTCGGCGACAACGGCCAGAGCTTCCTGCTGGGCACCGATATGATTGGCCGCGACATTCTCTCGCGGCTGATCTGGGGCACCCGTACCGTGCTGTTCTGGTCGATCCTCGCCACGCTCACCGCGTTTGCCGTGGGCATCGCCATGGGCCTGTGCGCCGGCTACTTCAACGGCTGGGTCGACAGCGTGCTGTCGTATGTGGCCGACACGGTGCTGTCGTTCCCGGTGCTGGTGCTGTACATCGTGATCATCATCGCCCTCGGTGCTTCGGCGCTGAATATCCTGATTGCGGTGACCTTCACCAGCGCGCCGGCGATCTTCCGGATCATGCGCGCCCTGACCATCGATATTCGCTCGCGAGACTACGTGCTCAGCGCCATCACCCAGGGCGAAGGCTCGCTGCGGATCATGCTGGTGGAAATCCTGCCCAACTGCGGCGGGCCGCTGATTGTCGATTTCTGCCTGCGCATCGGCTACACCGCGATCATGATCGGCGCCCTCGGCTTCCTGGGCCTCGGGCTTCCGCCGCCCACACCGGACTGGGGCGGCATGATCAATGACGGCCGCGCCATGGCCATCGCCTTCCCGCACCTGGTGATCTTCCCGTGCATCGCCATCTCCACCCTGATGCTGGGCCTGAGCCTGTTGGCGGACGGCCTGGATGAACACGCCCAGAAAGGCGCAAGGAGTTGAGCATGAACCACACGCAAGTACTGCGGGTGCAGAACCTGTCCATCGAATTGCCCGCCGGCGCCGACCGCAGCCACGCGGTGCAAGGCATCAGCCTGGAAGTGCGCAAGGGCGAAATCCTCTGCGTGATCGGCGAGTCCGGCTCCGGCAAGTCCGTGCTGTCGGCGGCGATCATGGGCGACTATGCCAAGGGTTTGCGGCATACCGAAGGCGTGATCGACTTCCTCGGCGATGACATTTGCACCCTCGACGAGGAGCGTTTGCGCCAGCTGCGGGGCAACCGTATCGCGATGATTTTCCAGGAGCCCATGGCGGCGCTGAACCCGGCGATTCGCATTGGCAAGCAAGTGGAAGAGATCTTCGATATTCACGCACCGCAGATGCCTGGCGCTGAACGCCGCGAGCGCATGCTGGCGCTGCTGGAGTCGACGCAACTGCCGGACCCGCCACGCATCGCCAACAGCTTTCCCCATCAACTGTCTGGCGGGCAATGCCAGCGGGTGGTGATTGCCATGGCGCTGGCGA
>NZ_JACARK010000372.1:0-2721 GCF_013386655.1 Pseudomonas sp. K5002
GGCCGGCTTGAGTGTTGTGAAGCAAAGGCACAAGCAAAAATCAAAAGCGGGCACGGTCCACTGTAGGAGCTGGCTTGCCGGCGATGGCATCAACTGGGTGTACCTGATACACCGAGGTGTCTGCATCGCCGGCAAGCCAGCTCCTACAGAAAAGCAGCTCTGCCTTCGCTCTGGATCTTGCCTTTGCTTTTAACACTCCACTACTCCGCACTACGCTGCGTATGACTCGATACAAACTGCCGAAACCGCTCAGTCGGCAACCCCTCAAACAACTCCGCCGGGGTGCCCTGGGCATCAATCAACCCATTGGCCATAAACACCACCCGATTGGACACATGCCGCGCAAACCCCATCTCATGGGTCACCACCAACATGGTCCGCCCTTCCTCGGCCAGCGACCGCATCACCCGCAACACCTCCCCCACCAACTCCGGGTCCAGCGCCGACGTCGGCTCATCAAACAACATTACTTGCGGGTTCATCGCCAACGCCCGGGCAATCGCCACCCGCTGCTGCTGCCCACCCGACAAATGCGCCGGGTAATAATCACGGCGATCATAAAGCCCCACCTTGTGCAGCAGTTGCTCAGCTTCCTCCACACACTCGGCCTTCGAACGCTTGAGCACCCGCATCGGCCCCTCGATGACATTTTGCAAAACCGTCATATGCGACCACAGGTTAAAACTCTGGAACACCATGCCCAGCTTGCTGCGCATGGTCTCCACCTGCCGCGTGCTGCCAGGCAACAACCGACCGTTGCGCTGGCGCTTGAGCTCGATGGTTTCGCCGTCGAGCACAATACTGCCCTCGTCCGGGGTTTCCAGCAGGTTGATACAACGCAGGAAAGTGCTCTTGCCCGAACCGCTGGCACCGAGGATGGAAATCACGTCACCTTTGTGAGCCTCCAGCGAAATCCCCTTGAGAACCTGTGCCGAACCGAAAGCCTTGTGAATGTTGTTAACCGTAAGGGCGCTCTGAATCTGAGTACTCATGACAAGCTCCGCTGCAATCAGGAATGAGAAATAGGTTCGGGGGTTTGCTTGACCGGCACGTCTTTCGGCCGCTCACGCAGGTGGGGCGACAGACGATGTTCAATCCAGGCCACCACACGCACCACCAGGAAATTCAGGATCAGATAGATCAACGCCGCACAAATGAACACTTCCATGGTGCGGTAGGTACGCTGGATGATTTGTTGCGCCACGCCGGTGACGTCCCACACGGTGACCAGGCTGGCCAGCGCGGTGGACTTGACCAGCAAAATGGCCTCGGTGGAATAGGCCGGAAGCGCCTGGCGCAAGGTGACCGGGCCGATCACTCGCCACAGCAGGGTCCAACGCCCCATGCCTACCGCCTGCCCCGCTTCGATCTGCCCTTGAGGCACGCTCAGCAGGCCACCGCGAATGATTTCAGCGGTGTAGCCGGCGGTGCACAGCGCCAGGGAGACCACGGCGCAGCCATAAGGCGACCTCAACACCACCCACAGGAAGCTGTCGCGAATCGCCGGGAACTGCCCCAGGCCGTAATAGATCAGGAACATCTGGATCATCAGCGGCGTGCCGCGAAACAGCATGATGTAGAAACGCGCCGGGTAGCTGAGGAATGGCCAGCGGCTGACGCGCATGGACACCACGCCCAGCGACAGCAGCAACCCCAGGGTCAGGGACGAAAAAAACAAGGCCAGGGTGATGGGCAAGGCACCCAGCAACTTGAGCATGGTGTCGGCAAGAAAGGCGAAATCGATCATGGCAAACGGTCCCTTCTCACGACTGTGCAGGATTGCGCCGCTGCGTACGCTGTACGCGCGCTTCGGCAATATTGAAAAGACGGCCCGAAAGCCCGGTCAGAATCAGGTAGCACACGCCGCCGACGATGTAGAACGTGAAGTACTGGCGCGTGGAACCCGCCGCCACCTGGCTGGCGCGCATCAGTTCCACCAGGCCAATCACCGAAATCAGCGCGGAGTCTTTCAGGCTCATTTGCCAGACGTTGCCCAGGCCCGGCAGCGCGTACCGCCAGATCTGCGGGATCAGCACCCGGCGAATCCGCGTTGCGCGGTTCATGCCGATCGCCAGTGCTGCCTCAAGCTCACCCTTGGCCACCGCGATAAAGGCACCGCGATAGACCTCAGCCTGATACGACGCCGAGATCAATCCGACGGCGATGGCCCCCACCATGAACGGCGGGACATCGACATAGCCTTCACCGCCAAACCAGTGATTGACGGCCGTCACCACACTGGCACCGCCGAAATAGAACAGGTAGATCACCAACAGCTCCGGAATCCCCCGGAACAGGATGGAATAGGCATCCCCCAGGTATCGCAAGGCACGCTTTTTGGAAAGCTTGGCCATGGCCACCAGGCTGCCGACCAGCGCACCGACCACCAGCGCCGCAAGGGTCAACAACACGGTCATGAGGGCGGCCTTGAGCAAGGCCATCCCCCAACCCGTGTCGCCAAAACTGAGCATCTGCATGAGACTCATCAAGTCACTCCTACCGAAAACACATAAAGCACCGGAACCTTGAAATCCGTCTCAACCTGCCCGACGTCCATGAAGCAAAGGGTGCAACTGCCTGCCTGGTTTACTTGACCATCGGCAGGTTCAAACCCTGCTCCTTGGCGCAATCAATCGCGATCTGGTAGCCCGCATCCGCATGACGCATCACGCCGGTCGCCGGGTCGTTGTGCAGCACGCGCGCGATACGCTCGGCGGCTTC
>NZ_JACARK010000373.1:0-3096 GCF_013386655.1 Pseudomonas sp. K5002
GAGTGAGGGAACACCGAGCCTAGGCGAGGCGCCGACAGGCGGGGCAGAGCGCTTTGGTTACTTTGCCGCTTTTGCAAAGTGACTCGCTGTAAGAGCGAAACCATAAGCCGCCGTTACCCAAATAACGGATATGTACCCAGCCAGATCAAACCGACAAATACCGACTGATAGTCGCCTCATCCACCCGATCCCGAGTTTCCTCAATCACAAACCTCCCCTTCTCAATCACCAAAAACCGATCAGCAATTTCCAAAGTAAACGACAACACCTGCTCAGAAACAACAATCGTCAAATCCCGCAAATTGCGAATCTCCTTAAGCGTACGAGCAATGTCCTTGATGATCGAAGGCTGAATCCCCTCAGTCGGCTCATCCAGCAACAACACCTTGGGATTCGTCGCCAACGCCCGGGCAATCGCCAACTGCTGTTGCTGCCCCCCAGACAAATTCCCACCCTTGCGCGAACGCATGTCATACAGCACCGGAAACAGCGCATACAAATCCTCAGGCACCCTGCCCCGGGCCGCCGCCGGCAACCCAGTCTGAATATTCTCCAACACACTCATGCTGGGAAAAATCATCCGCCCCTGCGGCACATAGGCAATCCCCCGCTCCACCCGCTCATGGGTTTCAAGCGCAGACACATCATGCCCATCCACACTCACCTGCCCCTGCCACTGCGGCAAAATACCCATCAGGCTCTTGAACAACGTGGTCTTGCCCATCCCGTTGCGCCCCATCACCGCGACGATCTCACGCTTCGCCACATCCAGTTCCAGGTCGTGAAGAATCTGGCTCTGCCCGTACCCACACGACAGTTTGTCGATCTTGAACATGCCCGACTCCTCAGTGGCCCAAATACACTTCAATGACTTTCGGATTGCTCTGCACCGACTCCATGCTGCCCTCGGCCAGCACCTTGCCCTGATGCAAAACCGTGACCTTGTGGGCAATGCTCTTGACGAACTCCATGTCATGCTCGATCACCAACACCGAGCGCCCCTGGCTGATGCGCTTGAGCAACTCGGCCGTTTGCGCCCGCTCGTTGACGCTCATCCCGGCCACCGGCTCGTCGAGCATCAGCAATTCAGGGTCTTGCATCAGCAGCATGCCAATCTCCAGCCACTGCTTTTGCCCGTGAGACAGCAGGTCCGCCTGCTGCTGCAACAAGTCGCCGAGGAAGATTTCCCGCGCCACCTCCTCGACCCGCGCAATCACCTGGGCATTACGCTTGAAAAACAGCGCGCCCCACACCTTGCGCCCAGCCGGATACGACATCTCGAGGTTTTCAAACACCGTGAGGTTTTCGTAGATCGATGGGTTCTGGAACTTGCGCCCTACCCCGGCGCGCACGATGTTGTATTCGCGCATTTTGGTCAGTTCCTGGCCGTCGAACTGGATGCTGCCACTGGTGGCGCGGGTCTTGCCGCAGATCAAATCCAGCACCGTGGTTTTGCCGGCGCCGTTGGGCCCGATCACTACCCGCACTTCATTGCGGTCGATATACAGGTTGAGGTTGTCGACAGCCTTGAAGCCATCGAATGACACGGTGAGGCCTTCGATAGCCAACACCGGTTTTTTCATCTCAAAACCGACGGCGGTCATGGCTGTGTCTCCAGGATCTTGGCTTCAGCCTTGGGCTTGATCTTCGCGGGCTCGGCCTTGACCACCGGCTTGCGCCGCAACACTCGGGCCAGGGCCTGGCGACCATGGCTGTCCCACAACCCCGCCAGGCCGTTGGGGAAGTACATGACCACGGCGATAAACAACCCGCCCATCAGGTACAGCCACAGCTCGGGGAAGGATTCGGAAAAGTAGGTCTTGCCATAGTTCACCAGCAACGCGCCATACACCGCGCCCAGCAACGACATGCGCCCGCCCACCGCGGCAAAGATCACCATCTCGATGGACGGCACGATGCCCACGAACGACGGCGACATAAAGCCCACCTGCAAGGCAAACATCGCCCCGCCAATCGCCGAGAACGCCGCCGCCACGCAGAACACGAAAATCTTGAAGCTGGCCACGTCATACCCGGAAAACCGTACCCGCTCTTCCTTGTCGCGCATGGCCATCAACAGCCGGCCCAGCTTCGAGGCGAGGATGAAACGGCCAATGAAGATGCAGCCGAACAACAGCCCGGCGTTGATGAAATACAGGATCATCTTCGCGCCGTCACCGCGCAGGTCCCAGCCCAGCAGGGTCTTGAGGTCAGTAATGCCATTGACACCACCGGTAAGGCCTTGCTGGCCGACGATCAGCACCGTGAGGATCAGCGCAATCGCCTGGGTGACGATGGAGAAATACACATCGCCCACCCGCCGCTTGAACAGCGCCATGCCAATGATGAACGCCAGCAGCACCGGCACCGCAATCACCGCGAACAAGGTAAACGTGAAGCTGTGGAACGGCTGCCAGAGCCACGGCAATTCGGTGATCTGGTTCCAGTCCATAAAGTCCGGGATGCCCGGGGTGGACTGGATCTTGGTGCTGATCGGGTCCGAGGCCTCAAGCTTCAGGAACATCGCCATGCAGTAGCCGCCGACGCCGAAAAACACGCCTTGCCCGAGGCTGAGAATCCCGCCATAGCCCCAGCACAGCACCAGGCCCACCGCGACGAACGCGTAGGTCAGGTACTTGCCGACCATGTTCAGCCGGAAGGCGTCCAGGGTCAGCGGGAACACCACGAGGATCAACAGCGCCAACAGCACGATGCCGATCAGGTTTTGCTGGCCGCCCAGCAGTTTGTCTAGAGCCTTCATCGGTTCGCCTCTACTTGCGCACTTTGATGGAGAACAACCCTTGCGGGCGCAGCATCAGGATCAGGATCACCGACGACAGCGTCAGCACCTTGGCCATCGAGCCACTGAGGAAAAACTCCGACAGCGATTGGGTCTGGGCAATCACGAACGCCGAGGCAATGGTGCCGAACAGGCTTTGCGCGCCGCCGAATACGACGACCAGGAAGGTGTCGACGATGTACTGCGAACCGGCGGTCGGCCCGGTGGAGCCGATGGTGGTGAACGCCGCACCGGCCACGCCCGCCACGCCGCAGCCGAGGGCGAAGGTCATGCGGTCGACCTTGCGCGTGTTGATG
>NZ_JACARK010000374.1:0-3140 GCF_013386655.1 Pseudomonas sp. K5002
GACGCCAGGCCTGGATGTTCGGGTAGTCCGCCAGGTCCTGGCCTTGGCGCAGGGGCTGGATCCACGGGAAGATCGCCATGTCGGCCACCGAGTATTCGCCCGCCACATACGGCACCTCCGCCAGGCGCTGCTCCAGCACCCGATACAGGCGCGTGGCTTCGGCGTTCAGCAGGTCCAGGGCAAAGGGAATCGGTTCCGGGGCCTTCTCCTTGAACAGCTGCAACTGGCTCAGGTACGGGGTGATATGCCCTACCTGCCAGAACAGCCATTCCTGGACCTTCTGGCGCTCGGCGGTGCCGGCGGGCGGCAGGAAGCGCCCGGCCTTGTCCGCCAGGTAGTTCAGGATCGCCCCGGACTCGAACAGGCTCAGGGGTGCTTCAAGGCGGTGGTCGACAATCGCCGGAATCCGCCCATTGGCGCTGATGCGCTGGAAGCTTTCCTGCTTCTGCGCGCCTTCGCGGATGTTGACCGGAATCAGGCGGTACTCCGCCTCCAGCTCTTCCAGCAGGATGCCGACTTTCAGGCCGTTGCCCGTAGGCCAGTAATACAGATCAATCATAAAAAACCCTGGATGAACGCTGATCCAATTGTGGGAGCGGGCTTGCTCGCGAATGCGGTGTGTCAGCCAATGAATGCGTTTCTGACCCACCGCATTCGCGAGCAAGCCCGCTCCCACATTTGATGTGTGTTGTGCTCAGGAATAGGCCCGGATTGAAGGCGCCATCTGCGAGGCGTTGTAGTTGAGGATCCGGCCGTCTGCTTCAACGCCATAACGGCCATTGAGGGATTCCAGCGGCAAGCCGTACAGGTGGAAATGCAAGGTCGCCTGCTCACCCTCAACGCGAATCCCGTGCAGGTCTTCACCGAGGAACGAGATAGAGGTGCCCGGCTGCACGACGACTTCTTTCTCAAGGGTCAGGGTGGTGAAGCCTTCCTCACGCCCTTCATCGTTGCGGCCATACACGTAGTTGATTTCCTGGCCTTCAACGGCACTGATGATCGCCCAGGTTTCGTGGTTGTGCGGGAGGGTGCTTTTGCCCGGCAGCAACGAGTTCAGGTACAGGGTGGGCGTGTCGCCGTCGTCGTTCAGGCGATAGCGGAACGCGGTACTGCCCTGCCCCGGCACTGGCGCGGGGAATTCGTTGAAGTTGAACAGGTCCCGGCGCTCGGCCAGGGTTTCCAGCAGCCCGACAATTTCCACCAGGGCCGCGCGGTCTACGCCACGCTGGTTGATGACGCGGATCTGCTGCAGGAAGTCTTCGATAACGGCGGCACGGTTTGCGGTACTCATGACGAGGTTCCTCTTGTTAGACAGACAGGGTGTAGCGGCTCAGGTTGGTCAACAGGTACGGATCGTTGGCGGTCGGTGGCCGGCGGCCGGGATCGCCCAAGGCATGGCGCAGGAATTCCTGGGTCCGTTCACTGGTGGGGCGCTGGAAGATCTGCTCGGCGCTGCCGTGCTCGACGATCACGCCGTTTTCGGTGAAATAGACGATGTCGCTGATCTCTTCGGCAAAGCGCATTTCGTGGGTCACCAGCACGCAGGTCATGCCTTCTTCGGTCAGCTCGCGAATCACCGTCAGTACTTCACCGACGGTTTCCGGGTCCAGGGCCGAGGTCACTTCATCGAACAGGATCAGCTCGGGGCGCATCGCCAACGCCCGGGCAATCGCCACCCGCTGCTGTTGGCCGCCGGACAATTGGCCCGGATAGGCATCGGCCTTGTGCTCCATGCGCACCTTGGCCAACAGCGCCCGGGCATCTTTCTCGGCATCGGCACGGTTGCGACCGAGCACCTTGCGCGGGGCGATCACCAGGTTTTCCAGCACGGACAAATGCGGGAACAGGTTGTATTGCTGGAATACAAAACCCACACGCTTGCGCAACTCGATGCGCTGCGCTTCCTGGGTCAGCGTATCGACCCGGGTTTCGCCCACGCGAATGGTGCCGCGCTGAGGCTGCAACAGGCCGGTGATGCAACGCAGGATGGTCGACTTGCCCGAGCCCGACGGGCCGATGATCGACACCGCCTGGCCGCGATGCACGTCGAGGTCGATGCCCTTGAGCACCCGGTTGTCACCGAACGACAGCTGCAAATCCCGCAGGCTGACCAGGGGTTCAATAGAAGGCATAACGGCGCTCCAGGCGTTGGGTCAAACGGGAAATCGGGTAGCAGTAGGCGAAGAACAGGACCAACAGGCTGAGGTAGATCACCACGGTAAAGCCGGTCATGTTCACGGTGTTGCTGGCGATCTGTGCGGTATCGATCACGTCGTGCACGCCCACCAGCGACGCCAGGGCGGTGCCCATGGTGACCACCGCGTAGAGGTTCATCCACGGCGGCAACATGCGCTTGAAGCACTGGGGCAGAATGATCGAGCTGAATATCTGGCCGCGGGTAAATGCCAGCGAGCGCGCCGCTTCCCATTGGGTGCTGGGGATCGAGCCGATGGCGCCGCGAAAGATCTCCGCCACGTTGGCGCTGGCCGGCAATGCCAGGCCAATCGTCACCTTGACCCAGTCCGGGAACGACACGTAGCTGCTGCCGATATGGATCTCGAACGGGAACACGTAGGTGGTGAAATAGATCAGCACCAGCCACGGTGCATTGCGGAAAACCTGCACCCAGATCCGCGCGGGCAACCGCAGCAGGCGCAACGGCGACAGGGCCAACGCGCCCACCATCAGGCCCAGCAGCGAGCCGAGACCAATCGCCACCAGGCTGATCAGGATGTTCTGGCCGAAACCAGTCACCAGCGCCGGCGACCATTGCAGCAACGCCGACAGCACCGGGAATGAATCAATGGCCATAGCCGGGCATCCTCAGGCGCGCTTCCAGCCAGCGCCCCACACAATTGACGGTAAAACTCAGCAAGCCGAAAAAGCTCAGGATCAGAATCATCAGCTCCAGCACGTTGTCGCTCTGGGTCCAGATCATGATCGAGGCGTAGGTGATATCGCCCACGGCGATGGCCGAGGCCACGGCGGTCATTTTCACCAGGTCGATCAGGTTGTTGATCAGCGACGGCAGCGCGAAACGCAGGGCCAACGGCAACTGCACATTCCACAGCAATTGCCGGCTGCTGAAGGCCAGGGAGCTGGCGGCTTCCAGGGTCACGGCGGGCACCGCCTCGATGCCG
>NZ_JACARK010000375.1:0-9782 GCF_013386655.1 Pseudomonas sp. K5002
GGCCGTGGGCAGATTCCGCTGGCCACCATGGGCCTGTCCATGGGCAGCAACGCCCGGGTCGGCCTGGAGGATTCGCTGTGGGATGGCCCGGGCAAACTGGCCGCGTCCAACGCCGACCAGGTACGGCGCATTCGCACAGTGATCGAAGCCCTCGGCCATCAGGTCGCCACGCCGGATGAAGCGCGGGAAATCCTCGGGCTCAAGGGGCGTGACCAGGTCAATTTCTAAGTGATAAACCGGCCGCGTCACGGCGCGGCCATGCCCATCCCGCACAACAACAAAAAAGGGGATAACACCATGCGTATCGAAGTGCTTGTGGACGTGAAGACCACCCTGGGCGAAGGCCCGGTGTGGGACGTCGAACAACAACGGTTGTACTGGATCGACAGCGCCGACGGCCGGATCCTGCGCTGCACCGAGGATGGCCGCGAACTGCGGGCCTGGGATGTGGGCCAGAAAATCGGCTCCATGGCCCTGCGCCATAGCGGCGAGCAAGCCATCGTCGCCCTGCAAAACGGCGTGCACCTCCTCGACCTCAACAGCGGCGAACTGGCCCTGGTGATCGACCCGGAACCCGCACTGCCCAACAACCGCCTCAACGACGGCAAGGTCGACCGCCAGGGGCGCTTTGTCTTCGGCTCCATGGACACCCTCGAAGACAGCGCCAGCGCCAAACTCTACCGCCTCGACGCGGACCTGAGCCTGCACACCCTGGACGAAGGCATCATCGTGTCCAACGGCCCCTGCTGGAGCCCGGCGGGCGATACGTTCTACTTTTGCGACACTTGGTCCGGCGAGATCTGGGCCTATGACTACGACCCAGCCAGCGGCGCGGTGAGCAATCGACGCACCTTCGCCAAGGTCGATACCAGCGGCGGTGGCGCTGCCGACGGCTGCACCGTGGATGCCGAAGGCTGCCTGTGGCAGGCGCTGGTCTATGCCGGAAAACTGGTGCGCTACACGCCCGACGGCCAGGTCGACCGGATCATCCAGATGCCGGTGAAAAAGGTCACCAGCCTGACCTTTGGCGGGCCGAACCTGGACACCCTGTTTGTCACCTCCATGGCCAAGCCACCGTTGCCGCGTTTCCCGGCCGACGGTCAGCAGCGCGGGGCGCTTTTTGCGATCACCGGGCTGGGCGTGCAAGGAATAGCCGAGCGACGGTTCGCCAGCTAGCGCGTTTTTTTCAACAAGGCACTTTCCTTTCGCAACCTTGTGTCAGTGCGCGCCCTCGCGCGCCTGGAGAAACCCATGGCAACCTTGAAAAAAGCCTCGCTGCGCAGTATTCACCGGCACTCCTGGGTGTCGCTGCTGGTGTGCTGGATGATCTGGATCCTCAACGCCTACGACCGTGAGATCGTGCTGCGCCTGGGGCCGACCATCTCCAAGCATTTCGATTTGTCGGCCGACCAGTGGGGCACCATGGCCACGGTGATCATGCTCGCCCTGGCCCTGCTGGATATTCCCGGCTCGATGTGGAGTGACCGCTACGGCGGTGGCTGGAAACGTGCGCGGTTCCAGGTGCCGCTGGTGCTGGGCTACACGGCTATTTCGTTCCTCTCCGGGTTCAAGGCCCTGAGCGGCAACCTCGCGACCTTTATCGCGCTGCGGGTCGGCGTCAACCTCGGCGCAGGCTGGGGCGAGCCGGTGGGCGTGAGCAACACCGCCGAATGGTGGCCGGTGGAGCGTCGTGGTTTTGCCCTTGGCGCGCACCACACCGGTTACCCGATCGGCGCCATGCTCAGTGGCATCGTCGCCAGCTTTGTCATCAGCACCTTCGGTGAAGACAACTGGCGCTACGTGTTCTTCTTCGCGTTCGTGGTGGCGTTGCCGCTGATGATTTTCTGGGCGCGGTATTCCACCGCCGAACGCATCACCGCGCTGTACGTCGACATCGCCGCCAAGGGCATGACCCCGCCGGACAACGCACCGGCCAGTCAAGTGAAGGGCCACGCCTGGCGCACGTTTATCGCCACGTTGCGCAACCGCAATATCGCCCTGACGGCGGGTAATACGATGCTGACCCAAGTCGTGTACATGGGCGTCAACATCGTGCTGCCGGCCTACCTGTACAACATCGCCGGGCTTTCCCTGGCCGAGTCGGCGGGGATGAGCGTGGTGTTCACCTTGACCGGGATTCTCGGGCAACTGGTGTGGCCGTCGCTGTCGGACATCATTGGCCGGCGCGTCACCCTGATCATCTGCGGGGTGTGGATGGCGGCCAGTGTCGGTGCGTTCTACTTCGCCAATACCCTGACCCTGATCATCGTCGTGCAACTGCTGTTCGGCCTGGTGGCCAACGCAGTGTGGCCGATCTACTACGCGGTGGCCTGCGACTCGGCCGAGCCGTCGGCGACCTCCACCGCCAATGGCATCATCACCACCGCGATGTTTATCGGTGGCGGCCTGGCGCCGGTGCTGATGGGCAGCCTGATTGCCATGGGCGGCGGCTGGACCACCTTGCACGGCTACACGGTGTGCTTCTTCGTGATGGCCGGCTGTGCCCTGGGCGGGGCGCTGCTGCAACTGTTTTCCCATCGCCCGCCGGCGCTGGTTGCGCAACTCGAACCCTAGAACAACACCGATGCGTCCCCCAGCCGTTGCGCTGGCGGGGCGCCAAGAGGAATTGCCCGATGAAGACTGCCAACACCGCCCGTGAACCACGGGAGTTGAACAAACTGATGTTCGTCAAGCTGATGCCCTTGCTGATCATCGCCTACGTGCTGAGCTTCCTGGACCGCACCAACATCGCCTTGGCCAAGCACCACCTGGACGTTGACCTGGGGATTTCAGCAGCGGCCTATGGCCTGGGCGCCGGGCTGTTTTTCCTGACCTATGCGCTGTCGGAAATCCCCAGCAACCTGATCATGCACAAGGTCGGCGCGCGGTTCTGGATAGCCCGGATCATGGTGACCTGGGGCCTGATTTCGGCGGCCATGGCGTTCGTCCAGGGTGAGACCTCGTTCTATATCCTGCGCCTGCTGCTGGGCATTGCCGAAGCCGGCCTGTTTCCCGGGGTGATGCTGTACCTCACCTACTGGTTCAACCGCGAGCAACGGGCGCGGGCCACCGGGTATTTCCTGCTCGGCGTGTGTTTTGCCAACATCATCGGTGGCCCGGTGGGCGCGGCGTTGATGCGCATGGACGGGCTGCTCGGCTGGCACGGCTGGCAGTGGATGTTCCTGCTCGAAGGGCTGCCGGCGGTCGCGTTTGCCTGGGTGGTGTGGTGCAAGTTGCCGGACCGTCCGAGCAAGGCGCCATGGCTCTCGGCCGAAGAGGCACGCGGGATTGAACAGCGCATCGCGATGGAGACCGAAGAGGGCGCAGGCGAGGGCGGGCATTCCCTGAAGAACTGGCTGACACCGCAGATCCTGCTGGCGATCTTTGTGTATTTTTGCCATCAGATCACCATCTACACCGTGATCTTTTTCCTGCCGAGCATCATCAGCAAATACGGTGAATTGAGCACCATGAGCGTCGGCTTGCTGACCTCATTGCCGTGGATTGCCGCAGCGGCCGGCGCTGTGTTGCTGCCGCGCTTTGCGACCACGCCCACCCGTGCCCGACGGCTGTTGATTACCGGTTTGCTGACCATGGCATTGGGGCTGGGGATTGCCTCGGTGTCGGGGCCGGTGTTCAGCCTGCTGGGCTTTTGTGTGTCGGCGGTGATGTTCTTTGTGGTGCAGTCGATCATCTTTCTCTACCCGGCCTCGCGCCTCAAGGGCGTGGCGCTGGCGGGCGGGCTGGGCTTCGTCAATGCCTGCGGATTGCTCGGCGGGTTTGTCGGGCCGTCGGTGATGGGCGCGATCGAGATGAGCACCGGCAATGCCACGAATGGCTTGAAAGTGATTGCCGTGGTGCTGGTGGTGGCCGCGTTGGCCGCCTTGCGTTTGCGTCAGGGGCAGGAGCCCGGTCACACCAGCAACGAGGTAGGAAACCCCGAAGCCAGCACCAGGTAAGCCACGACTGCCGCCAGGCACAAACCGACAAATACCCGTAACAGTGTCCTGGCGGTGGGATGAGCGATGAATTTGATGGCCCAGAGCAAAATCCCGGCAATCAGGACGCTCAAGGCAGAAATGACCAGCACGATGGTGTTCTCGCAAGCCTTGGAAGCTGCTTTATAGTCCCAAAGGCCCGTGTTGAACAGTGTGCGCATAGACGCAGGGCCCCGGGTGTTTCTAAACTGCGACTTATCCAGGGCAGTGGGGCGGTCGCCGATGAATCGCAATGAATTACGCAAGGCCGACATCAATTTGATGGTGGTCTTTGAAACCTTGATGCTCGAACGCAACGTGACCCGGGTGGCGGAGAAGCTGTTTCTCGGGCAACCCACCATCAGTTCGGCCCTCAACCGCCTGCGTACGTTGTTCAATGACCCGCTGTTCATTCGTGTCGGCCATCGGATGGAACCTACCGCGCGGGCCGAGGAAATCATCAAGCACCTGTCGCCGGCCCTCGACTCCTTGTCGTCGGCCCTGAGCCTGACCCACGATTTCGACCCGTCCATCAGCACCATGACCTTTCGCATCGGCCTGTCCGATGACGTCGAGTTCGGCCTGCTGCCGCCGCTGCTGCGGGCCTTGCGCCAGGAAGCGCCGCAGGTGGTGTTCGTGGTGCAGCATGTGGATTACTGGCGCATCCCGGACCTGCTGGGTTCCGGGGATATCACCGTCGGCATCACCCAGACCCGCGGCCTGCCGGCCAATGCCAAGCGCAAATTATTGCGGCATATCCGCCCGTGCCTGCTGCGGGCGGACGCCTCGGACAAACCCCTGACCCTCGACGAATATTGCGCACGGCCCCATGTGCTGGTGTCCCACACCGCCAACGTGTCCGGGTTTGCCGATGAGTGGCTGGCGGAAATCGGTCGCAAGCGCCACGTGGTGCTCTCGGTGCCGCAATACAGCGCATTGCCGGCGCTGCTCGCCGGCACCGACATGATCGCCAGCCTGCCGGATTACACCGCCCAGGCCATGGCCGCCGGAGGCAATCTGTTCTGTGAACCGTTCCCGTTCGAAACCCCGACCCTGGACTTGTCGATGGTCTGGCTCAGCCACGTTGACACCGATCCGGCGGAGCGCTGGATGCGTTCGCGGCTGGAGGCGTTCATGAGCGAGCGGGACATGCTGCCGGTGGTCGCACCCAAATCTTGAGATAAAACCTTCAGGGAGATCCAGGCATGGCCCCATCCCGTTCCTTGCTGCGTGGGCGCGGCAGTCATGACAGCGGCAAGGTTGGCATGGTCGAGCTGTTTTTCGACCTGGTGTTCGTGTTTGCCGTGACCCAGTTGTCCCATTCGCTGCTCGCCCACTTGTCCATCGGCGGTGCCGTGCAGGTGGCGTTGATGATGGTCGCGGTGTGGTGGGTGTGGATCTTCACTTCGTGGGTCACCAACTGGCTGGACCCGGAAAAAATCCCGATCCGCATCGGCCTGTTCGGTTTGATGGTGGCGGGCCTGTTGCTGTCCTCGTCGATCCCCAAGGCGTTTACCGATCGCGGGCTGTTGTTCGCCGGCGCCTATGTGTTCATGCAGGTAGGACGCACGCTGTTTGCGTTGTGGGCGGTGCGCGGCGAGTCGCTGAACATGACCCGCAATTTCCAGCGGATCCTGGCGTGGATGCTGTTTTCCGGGGTGTTCTGGATCACCGGTGCGCTGCTCGAAGGCGAGCAGCGTTTAGCCTTCTGGGCCCTGGCGCTGTTGATCGAGTTGATTTCCCCGTCGGTGTATTTCTGGGTGCCCGGGCTTGGGCCCTCGACGCTTGCGGACTGGAATGTGGAAGGCAACCACATGGCCGAACGCTGCGGCCTGTTTGTGATCATCGCCCTCGGTGAGTCGTTGCTGGTGACCGGCGCGACCTTCGCCGAACTGCCCTGGAGCGTGGACGGGCTGGCGGCATTCCTGGTGGCAGTGGTGGGCAGTATCGCCCTGTGGTGGATCTATTTCGACAGCGGCGCCGAGCGCGCCCACCATCGCATTGCCAGCTCTGCCGACCCGGGCCGTCAGGCGCGGATCGCCTACACCTACCTGCATGTATTGATCGTCGCCGGGATTATCGTCAGCGCCGTGGCCGACGAACTGGTGCTGGTGCATCCGGGGCATGCCAGCCAGGCAGGCGTGGTGGCGATCATCGCCGGCCCGTGGTTGTTCCTGCTGGGCAGTGCGCTGTTCAAGTGGGTGATGAGCGACCGGCCGTTGCCACCGTTTTCGCACCTGGGCGGCTTGCTGATGCTGCTGGTATTGCTGCCGCTGGGATTGCAGCAGGTGTTTTCGGCGTTGGTACTGGGGGCGTTGACGTCGGCGGTGTTGGTGATCGTGGCGATCTGGGAAAATCGCTCGCTGCACAGCCTGACCGAAGTTTCACACTGAAAGCGGTCTGATTCCGCCCGGCCCCGTGCTATATGTATGACTCTTTTCCTACAACAACTCGGAGCCTTTCATGCCGCATCTGCATCTGGAATACACCGCCAATCTCACAGAGCTGGCCGTTGAGAAAACCTTGTTGCGGCTCAACAACGTGCTGATGGCGTCCGGGCAGTTCGGTTCCGAGTTCGATATCAAAAGCCGCGCGCTGAAGGTGGAGACATTCCAGGTTGGCACGTCCATCAGCCCGCGCGCTTTTATCGCGGTCAAGCTGTCGCTGCTCAGCGGGCGTTCACCGCAGGTCAAGAAGCAATTGTCGGAAAGCCTGTTGGCGGCGCTGCAGGACCTGGGCGATTGGCCTGCAGACCTGCAGGTGCAGCTCAGTGTCTTGCTGGTCGATATGGATCGCGAGTCCTACAGCAAAGTCACCATCGGCTGACGGGCAATACTCTGAGGCGAGGGAGCTTGCTCCCGCTGGACCGGGCTGGCGCTCCAGTTCGAAGCGCTCCCAAAATTCTTGGGGCCGCTACGCAGCCCAGCGGGAGCAAGCTCCCTCGCCACAGGGGGTCATAATAATCCCTGATCCGCACACACCTTCACCACCTGCTCCCTGAACCACGTGTTGGCGCTGTCCTGCGCGCTGTGTTCATTCCACTGCATATCCAGGGTAAACCCCGGCAAACCGTTCGGCGCTTCGCAATGGCCGAACACGGTCGTATCTGCCAGCAGCTTCAGCACTCGACGGGGCAAGGTGACGATAAAGTCAGTGCCGGTGATCATCTTCAGCGCCGCGCTGTAGCTGTTGGCGCGGGCGATCACCTGGCGTTTGTGGGACTGGCGCGCCAGCCAGCCGTCGATCATGTTGGTGTCGGAACTCCAGGGCGTGGGGAACACATGGCGCCGGGCGACGAAGGATTGCAGGCTGAACGCCGGTTCCCGGGGCGCCGAGTGTTTGTCGAACACGCACACCAGGTCGTCCTCCAGCAGCATCTGGGTCTTGATGTCCTTGTGCTCGCGATGAAAGTGCGGCCCGAAGCAAATCACCAGGTCCAGACGCCCGTCGCGCAAGGCGTCGGCCGGGACCTCGGTTTCGAGCTTCTGCACGTTGACGATCACCGGCAGGTCGGCGCGGTCGAAGTTTTTCAGCAGGCGCGGCAGGATCAACTGTTCGAAGTATTCTGGGGCGCAGACGTTGAAGGTCACAGCCTTCTGGGTGGGGTCGAACGTTTGGCTGCCGGCATGGCACAGGTTGATGCTTTCGAGGATTTTCTGCACATGCCCGTACATGGTGGCGGCTTTGTACGTAGGACGCATGCCCGCCCGGGTGTTGATAAACAACTCGTCTTCGAAGCTGGTGCGCAGCTTCTTCAGGCTGTAGCTCACGGTGGACTGGCTGACGAACAGGGTTTCGGAAACCTCGGTGACGCTGCTTTGGTCGTAAACAGCGACAAACACCATCAGGTCCTGCATATCGAGCTTTCTAAGCAAGTTGCTGTTTAGCATCCGTTCCGTCCGCAAGCGCTTTGTACCGAACTCGGTACAAGACAATACAAAATGTTAACGGAACGCTCGTACCAATAGAAAGCTCTGTCGGACCTTTCTCTGTTTGAGGTGGGACAAATAATGTTTACAACACGACCTCAGCGAATATGCCGCGCGTAATGCCGGGGATCGAAGCGCAGTACGATCAGCAGCATCACCACCACCACGGCCGTCAGTGACCACCAGGCCCACTCGAAGCTGCCCAGCTGGTCGCGGATCATCCCGGCAATCAGCGGCGACAACCCGGCGATCAGGTAGCCGATGCCCTGCACAAAGGCCGTCAGGCCACCGGCGCGGCGCGGGTTGTCGAGGTGGTCGAGGGACAGGATCAGGCTCATCGGAAACAAGCCGCCAATCCCCAGGCCGAGCAAACACGGCCACAGCAGGCTCAGGTATTGCGGGCTCAGGATCAGCCCGCAGAAGCCGGCGATGATCAGCACCACCGGCACCGGCTTGTCGGATTTGGGCAACAACAGCGAACCAAACAGCTCGCCACTGCCGGTGTCCAGGCTGATGGGCCGTTGCAGCACGACAGGGGAGGCGGCGAAGCCAAGGCTGGAAAACAGAGTGAGGGTCAAAAGCAGAACTCGCAGCATCATCGCGCCATCATGAGGAAGGTGCCGGTTGGACCAACGTCTACCGGTAAGGTTTCGAGGATGAACTAGTCGGTTAGCCTGCGTATACTGGCCGCCTTAAGTTATTACGGTTGACTTGATTCAACTGATTTCACGGAGCGCCCTGCATGTCCGGCAATACCTACGGCAAGCTGTTCACTGTTACCACCGCGGGCGAAAGCCATGGCCCGGCGTTGGTCGCCATTGTCGACGGCTGCCCGCCGGGCCTCGAGTTGTCCCTGGAAGACCTGCAGCGTGACCTCGACCGCCGCAAGCCCGGCACCAGCCGCCACACCACCCAGCGCCAGGAAGCCGACGAAGTCGAAATTCTCTCCGGCGTGTTCGAAGGCCGCACCACCGGCTGCGCCATTGGCCTGCTGATTCGCAACACCGACCAGAAGTCCAAGGACTACTCGGCGATCAAGGACCTGTTCCGCCCGGCCCACGCCGACTACACCTACCACCACAAATACGGCGAGCGCGACTACCGTGGCGGTGGCCGCAGCTCGGCGCGGGAAACCGCGATGCGCGTGGCGGCCGGTGCGATTGCCAAGAAGTTCCTGGCGACCCAGGGCATCGTGATCCGCGGCTACATGAGCCAGCTGGGCCCGATCGAAATCCCGTTCAAGACCTGGGACAGCGTCGAAGACAACGCCTTTTTCTGCCCAGACCCGGACAAAGTGCCGGAGCTGGAAGCCTATATGGACCAGTTGCGCCGCGACCAGGATTCCGTCGGCGCCAAGATCACCGTGGTTGCCGAAGGCGTGATGCCGGGCCTGGGCGAGCCGATCTTCGACCGCCTCGATGCCGAACTGGCCCACGCGCTGATGAGCATCAACGCGGTCAAGGGCGTGGAAATCGGCGCCGGGTTCGATTGTGTGGCCCAGCGTGGCACCGAGCACCGTGACGAGCTGACCCCGGAAGGTTTCCTCAGCAACAACGCCGGCGGCATTCTCGGCGGCATTTCCTCCGGCCAGCCGATCGTTGCGCACCTGGCCCTCAAGCCGACGTCCAGCATCACCACGCCAGGCCGTTCGATCGATGTGCACGGCAACCCGGTGGACGTGATCACCAAGGGCCGTCACGACCCGTGCGTCGGCATCCGCGCCACGCCGATTGCCGAGGCGATGATGGCCATTGTGTTGATGGACCACCTGCTGCGTCATCGTGGGCAAAACGCCGACGTAAAAGTCAGTACTCCGGTATTGGGCCAGCTGTGATCGTGTGTGGCGAGCGAGCTCGCTCGCGCTGGGCTGCGCAGC
>NZ_JACARK010000376.1:0-9116 GCF_013386655.1 Pseudomonas sp. K5002
CCGCCCAGCACAAACAGCAACTGCCAGGTCACCGGGTTGAAGTACCACACGCCGTCGGCAATCGCCGCCAGGTTCCAGCCCAGGTGCGGGGCCAGCAAGTACACCGCCAGCGAAACAGCCACCACCGCCGAGGTCTTGCGCAACAGCAGCGGCAACACCAGCGGCAGGCAACCCAGCAGCACGATGTACAGCGGCAACGGGTCCATCAGGTTGGGTTTGAAGCGCAGCAACAGTTCATCCACCAGGGCTTGCTGGGGATGAGTGACGAAGTGCGTCAGGCCCATCTCTTCAACGAGGTCGCGGGTTTCCACATGGCTGTTGGCGAAGAACACGATGCCCATCAGCATCGCCAGCAGGAAGATGTGCACCACGTACAGCACCCAGGTGCGCCGCCAGATCTTCACGCAGGCGATCAGATAACCGTCGCGCTGCAGGATCTTGCCGTAGGCCAGCACGGCCGCATAACCGGCCAGGAACACGAAGACTTCCGCCGCGTCGCTGAAACCGAAGTTGCGCAAGGTTATCTGGCCCAGAGGGTTGTGGGGCACGTGATCCCAGAAAATAAAGATCAACGCCAGGCCCCGAAAAAAATCGATGCGCGGGTCGCGTCCGTTCAACATGGCAGCGGGCTCTTGAACAAGGGGTTTAGTAATGACAAGTGGACGACGGCTTCAGTCGAGCCGTACGTCGGGCGGGCGCAGGTTGGCGGTATTTGTAAGCAATTGCAAAGCTGAGTTTTTTGCTGAATGTCTCATCGCTTTGTTTAAACGTCGATGACCACCAGCGTGCCTTGGCTGCCGGCGAGTACCGCGTGGGCGATGCCGGCTTCAACCAGGTACATCTGACCGGCGCCGACGTCGATGGCCTCCTCGCCAATAGACAGGCGCAAAAGGCCGTCGATCACCAACAGCCCTTCGTTGTAGTCGTGGGTTTCTTCTTCATAAGCCTGTGCATCCATGCGCAGCACCTTGATCCGCGCCGGGCCGACCTGGCCCACGCGGGTGGATTTCCAGGTGTCCGGCTGTTGGGCGGCAAGGGCGGTGAAGTCGAGTAACGGCATGGTGAAGCTCCTTGTTTCAACGATGCCGTTCGGTGGTCCGGTTCAGCGGGGTTGTTCAGTGCGGGCTCAGGCCGCGGCGATTTCATTCGGCTCAAAACTATCGGCCCGTGCCATCTGCCACATGCGCGAATAAAACTCGCCGTTCACTTCGCCGGTGAGCAATTCGCCAGGTTTCAGGAATACATGCAACTGCGAGAACAGCTTGATCTCGGTGGCCGACATGCGCCGCACCAGGTGCTTGGCCGACAGTTGTGAAGGGTGGTCGAGACCGGCGGCAGCTAGCATTTCTGCCAGGGCCTTCAACGTGTTGCGGTGGAAGTTGAACACGCGCTGGGCCTTGTCCGGCACCACCAGTGCGCGCTGGCGCAACGGGTCCTGGGTGGCCACCCCGGTGGGGCATTTGTTGGTGTGGCAGCTTTGCGACTGGATACAGCCGATGGCGAACATGAAGCCCCGCGCCGAGTTGGCCCAGTCGGCACCGATAGCCAGGACGCTGGCGATGTCGAACGCGCTGACGATCTTGCCGCTGGCGCCGAGCTTGATCTTGTCCCGCAGGTTCAAGCCCACCAGGGTGTTGTGCACGAACAACAAGCCTTCACGCAGCGGCACGCCGATGTGGTCGGTGAACTCCACCGGCGCGGCGCCGGTGCCGCCTTCCTTGCCGTCCACCACGATAAAGTCCGGGAGGATGCCGGTTTCGAGCATGGCCTTGGCGATGCCCATGAATTCCCACGGGTGGCCCAGGCAGAACTTGAAGCCCACCGGTTTGCCGCCCGACAGTTCACGCAGCTGGGCGATGAAGTGCATCATTTCGATGGGAGTGGAAAACGCGCTGTGGCGCGACGGCGAGATGCAGTCCTCGCCCATCATGATGCCGCGGGTGTCGGCGATTTCCTGGGTCACCTTGTGCTTGGGCAGAATCCCGCCGTGGCCCGGTTTGGCGCCCTGGCTCATCTTGATTTCGATCATCCGCACTTGCGGGTTCTGCGCCTGCACGGCGAAGCGTTCCGGGTCGAAAAGGCCGGCGCTGGTGCGGCAGCCGAAGTAGCCGCTGCCGAGCTCCCAGGTCAGGTCGCCGCCGTTTTCCCGGTGATAGGGGCTGATGCTGCCTTCACCGGTGTCATGGGCGAAGTTGCCGAGCTTGGCCCCCTGGTTGAGCGCGCGAATCGCGTTGGCGCTCAGCGAACCGAAGCTCATGGCCGAGATGTTGAACACCGAGGCCGAGTAGGGCTGCTTGCATTGCGGGCCGCCGACGATCACGCGAAACGCGCTGGGATCGCTCAGCGGCGCGGGGCGCATGGAGTGGCCGATAAACTCAAAGCCCGACTGGTAAACGTCGATCAGCGTGCCGAAGGGTTTGTCGGCACTTTCATTCTTGGCGCGGGAATAGACCAGCGAGCGCTGGGCCCGGGAGAAGGGCAGGGCGTCGCTGTCGGATTCCAGCAGGTACTGGCGGATTTCCGGACGGATGCCTTCCACCAGGTAACGGATATTGCCCAGGATCGGGTAGTTGCGGCGCACCGCGTGGGGGCTTTGCAGCAGGTCGAAAATGCCGATCAGGCTAAGGATGCCGGTGACCACGGCGATCGGCCACAGCCATTCGTGTTCGATAAACGGCATGCTGGCGAGGGTGAAAATGACGCAGACGGCAAAGAACGCGTAACGGCTTAACAAGGACAGGCTCATACAGGGTTCCTTAGTTTTTATCCTGTAGGAGCGAGCTTGCTCGCGAAGGTCGTTAACGATAGCGCGGTTGTCTGGATGACCGCGGTGCATTGACGTTTTTCGCGAGCAAGCTCGCTCCTACAGGGCTCGATCAGGCGTTTTGCGCCTGCAGAAAAATCGAGAACAGCTCCGACTGGGATTTGATCCCTAGCTTGCTGTACATGTGTTTCTTATGGACTTTCACGGTTTCAACAGAGATTTCCAGCTTACGAGCGATTTCCTTGCTGGAGCAACCACTGAGCATCAAACGGCCCACATCCAGCTCCCGCGCGGTGAGTTGCGCGCCCCAGCCATCGTTGTGGATCGGCTGCTCCGGAGCGCTCACCTGGTTGAGTTCATGGGGCAGGCGCTGGCGCAGCAAGCCCAGTACCCACGGTTGAATCAGCGACAGCAGGGCAATCTGCTGTGGGTCAAAGCGCTGTTTGGAGCCCAGGGACAGGCACAGGGTTCGCCCGTCCGGTTGCTGGCAGTTGAACTGGATTTCATCGGCCACCACGTTCAACCGGAAGTAGCGCTGGTAATACTCGGTCAGCTCGAAATGCTCCGGGGCCACTTCGGCCAGGCGAAACAGTCCGGTGCGCGAGTGTTCGCGGCTGGCGATGTAGAAGGGATCGAGCAGGTATAAACCGTTGAGGTAATCCTGGAACAGATGGTCGGGTTCGCCGTCCTGGCCCGGGCATTCGGCGAACACCAGGGGTTTGTGCTCGCTGCTGAACAGCAACACCACCCAACTGTCGAACGGCACATATTGGTCCAGCAACCGGACAAGCTGCGTCCAGAAATTCGGCTGGTCCAGGGCGTCTATCATCTGCCCCACCGAACGGTGCCAGGCGATGTCTTCCAGCGACAATGTCATGCATCTACCCCCATAGGGTTAACCCGGCTGCGTGATTTCCCGAGTGTTCGCGGCTGCGCATACTGCGCCACAGATAAAGAACAAGGAATAACCATGAAGGTCGAATTTGCCCAGCTGGCAGGCCGCGATAACGGCACAGCTTACAACCTTGAGCGCGCGTTGGCGGCAATTGCTGCGTGTGCGGCGGATACCCAATTGGTCGTATTCCCGGAAACCCACCTGATGGGCTTCCCGACCGCCGGCACCGTGGCCGAGGTGGCCGAGCCGGTGGACGGCCCGACCGTGCAGACGATTATCCAGGCCGCCCGTGCGCGCAATATCGCCGTGGTGATCGGCATGGCCGAGAGCGACGCGGGCCAATTCTATAACACCACCTTGATGATCACCCCGGACGGCATCGCCCTGCGCTATCGCAAGACCCACCTGTGGGCCTCGGACCGTGGCGTCTTCACCCCGGGTGACCGCTACGCCACCTGCGTGTGGAACGGCGTACGCGTGGGCCTGCTGATCTGCTACGACATCGAATTCCCGGAAACCGCCCGGGCCCTGGCGCAGTTGGGCGCTGAAGTGTTGATCGTCACCAACGGCAACATGGACCCGTACGGCCCCACCCACCGCACTGCGATCATGGCCCGCGCCCAGGAAAACCAGGCGTTCGCGCTGATGGTCAACCGAGTGGAAGAGGGCGACGACGGCCTGATGTTCGCCGGTGGCAGTGCGCTGGTCGATCCGTTCGGCAGCTTGCTGTTTGAAGCCGGGCGCGGGGAAGGGCAGTTCAGCGTTGAACTGGACCTGGGACAACTGGCGGCGGCGCGACAGGACTATCGCTACCTGGATGACCAGCGCTTGAAATTGCCGGGGGAGGTGATTGAGCGCGAGGACGGGACGCGGGAGTTGTTGATCCCCAAACCCTGACACGGGTCTCGTGGCAAGGATGCTGTTGTGGCGAGGGGGCTTGTCCCCCGTTGGAGTGCGAAGCGCTCCCGCTTTTTCTGGGGCCGCTTCGCAGCCCAACGGGGGACAAGCCCCCTCGCCACAGAAGCTGCATTTCACCAAAAAGCTGCTTCAACCATAAAAATTATTGCGTTCGCTGCACCGACTTCAGTTCTGCCATAAATCTAATAATTGCGCGGAGAATCGCTCATGGCTCGTTTGCAACGCACCCTGTCGTTAGGGTCGGTGGTGCTGTTTGGCATCGCCTATATGACACCGATCATTGTCCTGGGCACCTTCGGTATCCTGGCGCAATCCACCGCCGGCATGGTCCCGGCCGCTTACCTGGCCGCCCTGGTGGCGATGTTCTTCACCGCCATGAGCTACGGCCGCATGGCCTCGGCGTTCCCGGTGGCCGGGTCTGCCTACAGCTATGTGCGCAAGGCCATCAGCCCCAAGCTTGGGTTTATCGCCGGTTGGGCGGTGTTGCTCGACTACCTGTTCCTGCCCATGGCCATCTGGCTGATCGGCGCGGCCTACCTGCATTCGGCTTTCCCGGCCGTGCCGCAATGGGTCTGGGTACTGGCGTTTATCGGGGTCACCAGTGTGATCAACATCATCGGCCTGAAACTCGCCAACGGCATCAACGCCTTGCTGATGCTGGTGCAGTTCCTGGTGCTGGTCGCCTTCGTCGCGCTGTGCATCCACTACATCGGCGGTGATGCGAGCAAGCCGCTGTGGACCATCACCCCGTTCTTCAACGGCCAGATGCAAATGCCGTTGATCATGAGCGGCGCGGCGATCGCCTGCTATTCGTTCCTGGGCTTTGACGCGGT
The DNA here is from genome assembly GCF_013386655.1 of Pseudomonas sp. K5002. Lineage (NCBI taxonomy): Bacteria > Pseudomonadati > Pseudomonadota > Gammaproteobacteria > Pseudomonadales > Pseudomonadaceae > Pseudomonas > Pseudomonas sp. K5002. The sequence continues at coordinate 5,411 of NZ_JACARK010000376.1, forward strand.
CAGCACCCTGACCGAAGAAACCCGCGACCCGCGCCGCACGATTCCCCGGGCGATCATGCTGATCACCCTGATCGGCGGGCTGATCTTCGTCGGTGTGTCGTACTTCGTGCAGATCGCCCACCCATCGTTCGAGTTCACCGACGTGGATTCTGCCGCCTACGAGATTGCCCGCAACATTGGCGGCGACCTGTTTGTGTCGATCTTCCTGATCGGCCTGATCGTCGGCCAGTTCGCCTCGGGGCTGTCAGCGCAGGCCAGTGGTTCGCGGTTGCTGTTTGCGATGGGGCGCGACGGGGTGTTGCCCAAGTCGTTCTTCGGTACCTTGCACGCGCGCTTCGGTACGCCGGTCAACAGCATCCTGCTGTGCGCGGTGGTTGCGTTACTGGCGTTGAGACTGGACGTCACCACCTCCACCTCGTTCATCAACTTCGGTGCGTTCCTGGCTTTCAGCCTGGTGAACCTGTCGGTGATCTTCCACTACTGGATCGGTGCCAAGCAGCGCGGTTTGCGGGAGTTGGTGCTGTTCCTGGTGTTCCCGACCATCGGCCTGGTGGCGGATTTGTGGTTGATGGTCAGCCTCGATCACCTGGCGATTTACCTGGGCCTGAGCTGGTTGGCGATTGGCCTGGTGTACCTGGGTTTCCTGACGCGGGGCTTCTCCCGGCAGCCCCCGGAAATGGACTTCCAGGAAGCCGCATAGAAGCTCGGGGTCTATTCTTATTGCAATCGGTTCTCGTTTGGGTGCATCATTTGTGTTACTGTATAACACTTGATGTTCACCCAGACGCCCCGGAGGCCTTATGAAACCTGGTATCCACCCCGACTACCGCACCGTGTTGTTCCATGACACCGCCGCCGACGTTTTCTTCCTGATCGGTTCCACCGTGGAAACCGACCGTACGCAACAACACAGCGACGGCAACACTTACCCCTACGTACTCCTGGACGTGTCCAGTGCCTCGCACCCGGTGTACACCGGCCAACAGCGCAAGACCCAGTCCGAAGGCCGCATCGCCGGCTTCAACAAGCGATTTGCGTCGTTTGGTTCGGCCGGTAAAACCGCCGAGGCGTGATGCACCGCGCGTTACCTCAGGGCTGCTTCATTCAATGAAGTGGCCCTTTTTTATGCCTATCTGACGAAGTGATATCGCAAGGCCATCACTGCAAAGAAAAACCGACTAAACTGCTGGGTAATGGCCAGGAGGCTGTTACCTTGACCGTAGGACACGCACATCGACGCTATACGAGGTGCCCCATGGGAGAGTCAGTGACCTTCGCAAATCCCGACCGCCCGGTGGTGCTGTTGATTGACGCACACCCGGACGTGCTGGACCGCCTGACGCAGTTGCTGCGCCTGGAACCCTTTGAATTATGCAGCGCCACCGACGCCGCTCACGCGCTGGCGATTCTGGCGCAGCAACCCGTCGACCTGGTGATGAGTGCCGCGCGCCTGCCGGACATGGACGGCGCCACCCTGCTTGCGCAGATCCACCATGATTACCCGCACACCGTGCGCATCCTGCTGACCGGTGAAACCGACCTGACGCTGATCATCAAGGCCATCAACGAAGGGCAGATCTACCGCTACCTGAGCAAACCCTGGAAAGACGAAGAACTGCTGCTGGCGTTGCGGCAATCCCTGGCCCATCAACACTCCGAGCGTGAGCGCCTGCGCCTGGAGCAATTGACCCGCCAGCAGAACGACGAACTCAAGCAACTCAACGCCAGCCTGGAAAAACGCGTGGCCTCACGCACCAGCGAGCTGCAGCAAACCGCTGACATGCTCGACCTGGCCTACGAAGAACTCAAACACAGCTACGCCACCGGCACCGAAGTGTTCTCGCTGCTGGCCAACCTGCGCTTGCCCCGAGCCAAGCAAACCAACCGGCAGATCATCGAGCTGGTGCGCACCTGGTGCCACGGCCGCGGCCTGGATGAGGCCAGCAATCGCGACCTGACTATGGCCGCCGCGCTCTACAACATCGGCAAGTTGAGTTGGAGCGACAACATGATGGTCTCTCCCAGCGACCTGCTGCACAGCACCTACCGTGAGCGGTACCGGGCGTATCCGGCCCAGAGCGAATCGTTGCTGATGACCCTGGAACCGATGAAAGACGCGGCACGCTTGATCCGCCATCACCAGGAACGCTGGGACGGCAGCGGCTTTCCCGACCACCTCAAGGGCGAAGCAATACCTGTAGGTTCGCGCCTGTTGAAACTGGCGGTGGACTTCATCGAACTGCAACGCGGCTTGATCCTCGAACGGCAGATGAACAGCGACGAAGCGCTGCTCTACATCCGCAAATACGCCGGGCGCCTTTACGACCCGGACATGGTCGAGGACTTCATCCAGGCCTGCGCCGCGTTCCTCAGTGACGTGACCCTGGGCGACCCGTCGGTGAAGGTCCTGACCACCCGCGAACTGGCCGAAGGCATGGTGCTGGCGCGCAACCTCAACGCCGACAACGGCATGCTGCTGCTCAACGCCGGCAAGGTGTTGAACCTGCCGCTGGTGGACAAGCTGATTGCGTTCGAGGCCATGGAAGGGGCGAAGTACAGCGTGTTCATCAAGGAGCCGGATGAGGCACTGCTTTCGGGGTGAGACCGGTTCATGGGATCCTTGCGCCTTTGTATTCAAGGCGACCTTTTCATGACCTCCACCATTCGCATCGCCGCCGCCCTGCTGATCGGCAGCGACGGCCAGACCCTGCTGGTACGCAAGCGCGGCACCCAGGCCTTCATGCAGCCGGGCGGCAAGATCGATGCCGGCGAGCAACCCGCAGAGGCTTTGGCCCGTGAGCTGCACGAAGAACTGGGCCTGCGAGTTGATCCGGAGGCGGCTGTGTACCTTGGGCAGTTCTCGGCGCCGGCGGCGAATGAGCCGGGGTTCGTGGTGCAGGCCGAATTGTTCCAGGTGCACATCGACGTGCCTGTGACACCGGCTGCCGAGATTGAAGAGGTGTGCTGGATCGACCCGGCGGGCGACGGCGGTTTGCAGCTTGCGCCGCTGACCCGGGATTTGATTCTGCCGTTCTACCGCGCCTCTCTGATCCCTGCCTGATCTTGTGGCGAGGGAGCTTGCTCCCGCTGGGGCGCGAAGCGGCCCCAGGATTTTTGGGTCTGCTGCGCAGCNNCGCCACAGGTATCCGCTACAGGTCAGCGAACGGCGCTGACGCCGTCCAGGGTCGAAAACGAGGTGTCCTTGGCCGTCAGCAGAAAATCACGCATGTACGGCGCGTCCAGCATGTCGGCGCGAATCCCGGCGTACAGCGTGGCAAACAAACCTTTCTCCCCCAGCCGCTTGGCCTTCACATACCCCCGGGAGCTGTATTCATGCAGCGCCCAATGGGGCATGCCGCACACGCCGCGACCGCTGGCCACCAACTGCATCATCATCACCGTCAGTTCCGAGGTGCGCACCTGGGCCGGTTCTACATCCGCCGGTTCCAGGAAGCGGGTGAAGATGTCCAGGCGATCCCGCTCCACCGGGTAGGTGATCAGGGTTTCGCTGATCAGGTCTTCGGGCACGATGTACGGCTTGTTCGCCAGCGGGTGCTGGTTGGCCACGGCGAGCATGGCTTCGTAGGTGAACAGCGGTACATAGGTGATGCCCGGCAGCTCCAGCGGGTCCGAGGTCACCACCAGGTCCAGGTCGCCACGGGCCAAGGCCGGCAGCGGCGCGAAGGCGAAGCCGGAGGCCAGGTCC
>NZ_JACARK010000377.1:0-13879 GCF_013386655.1 Pseudomonas sp. K5002
GTGCCCGAGGGCGAGCAACATTGGCCCTACAGCGAAATCTACCAGCGCCAGATGCAGGCCGAACTGGGTGAAGACACCGAGGTGCGGCTGCGCATGCATGTGTCGCCGGCGCTGTGGGTGCGAGCGCCGAGCCTGGGGGAGGACTGGCTGAAAGTGCCGCTGTATCCGCATCCGTTGCGGGGGCAGAAGATCTGGAACGTGCTGGGCTGGTTCCTGGCGATTGGCTTGCTTTCCACCGCGTCTGCCTGGATTTTCGTGCGCCAGCTCAACCAGCCGCTCAAGCGCCTGGTGTTTGCCGCACGCCAGCTGGGCCAGGGCCGCAGTGTGCGCCTGCCCATCAGCGATACGCCGAGTGAAATGACCGAGGTGTACAGCGCGTTCAACCAGATGGCCGAGGATGTCGAACAGGCGGGGCGCGAGCGCGAGCTGATGCTGGCGGGGGTGTCCCATGACCTGCGCACGCCGCTGACGCGTCTGCGGCTTTCCCTGGAACTGATGGGTAACCACACCGACCTTACCGACGACATGGTTCGAGACATCGAGGACATGGACGCGATTCTCGACCAGTTCCTGGCGTTTATCCGCGATGGCAGGGACGAGGTGGTGGAAGAGGTCGACCTGACGGACCTGGTTCGCGAGGTGGTTGCGCCCTACAACCAGAATGGCGAGCAGGTGCGCATGCGCCTGGAGCCGATCCAGCCGTTCGCGTTGCGTCGGGTTTCGATGAAGCGCCTGCTGAATAACCTGATTGGTAACGCGCTGCATCACGCTGGTTCCGATGTGGAAGTAGCAGCCTACGTTTCCGGGGATACCAGTGCGCCTTACGTGGTGCTGAGTGTCATGGACCGTGGGGCCGGCATCGATCCGGCGGAACTGGAAGGTATCTTCAACCCGTTCACCCGCGGCGACCGTGCCCGGGGTGGCAAAGGCACGGGCCTGGGGCTGGCGATTGTGCGGCGGATTGCTTCAATGCATGGCGGCAATGTCGAATTGCGCAACCGGCCGGATGGCGGCCTGGAAGCGCGAGTGCGCTTGCCGTTGGGGCTGATGTTGCCCAGGGACGCGGTCTAAATGTGGGAGCGGGNNGACTGATCCACTGCCTTCGCGAGCAAGCCCGCTCCCACACTGGTTTTGCGGTGCTTTATAGGTCGGGTGTATTCAGCCCTTGCCTTTGGTGCGCGTCATATTCGGCCCACCACTCTTCTCCAGATGCTGAATGATGATCCCCGCCACATCCTTGCCGGTGGTGGTCTCAATTCCTTCCAGGCCCGGTGACGAGTTCACCTCCATCACCAGCGGCCCGTGGTTGGAGCGCAATATATCCACACCCGCCACGCTCAACCCCATGACCTTGGCTGCCCGCAGTGCGGTCATGCGTTCTTCCGGGGTGATCTTGATCAGGCTGGCACTGCCGCCACGGTGCAGGTTGGACCGAAACTCACCCGGCTTGGCCTGGCGCTTCATCGCGGCAATCACCTTGTCGCCCACCACGAAGCAGCGGATATCCGCACCGCCGGCTTCCTTGATGTACTCCTGCACCATGATGTTCTGTTTGAGGCCCATGAACGCCTCGATCACCGACTCGGCCGCAGTCGCGGTTTCACACAGCACCACGCCGATGCCCTGGGTGCCTTCCAGCACCTTGATCACCAGCGGCGCGCCGTTGACCATCTCGATCAGGTCGGGAATGTCATCCGGGGAGTGCGCAAAGCCGGTGACCGGCAAGCCAATGCCACGGCGCGACAGCAACTGCAGCGAGCGCAGCTTGTCCCGCGAACGGGCGATAGCCACCGATTCATTGAGGGGAGACACCCCCATCATTTCAAACTGGCGCAGTACCGCGCAGCCATAGAACGTCACGGAAGCACCGATACGCGGGATCACCGCATCGAAGCCTTCCAGCGGTTTGCCCCGGTAGTGGATCTGCGGCTTATGACTGGCAATGTTCATATAGGCGCGCAACGTATCGATCACCACCATCTCATGGCCACGTTCGGTGCCGGCCTCGACCAGGCGACGGGTGGAATACAGACGCGGGTTACGCGACAGCACAGCGATCTTCATGCAGCACCTGTGGCAGAGGTAGTAGAGACCGGGAACACCGGCTTGTCTTGAACGTATTTGACGCCGGGACTGACCACCAGTTGGCCGTCAATCAGGGCCTTGGAGCCCAGCAACAGGCGGTAACGCATGGCCTTGCGGCAGGCGAGGGTGAATTCCACCCGCCATACCCGATCGCCCAGGGCCAGGGTGGTGCTGATCACATACCGCACCTGGGCCTGGCCGTTGGAGCTTTTAATGGTTTTCATCGCCACCAGCGGTGCTTCGCAGCGCCGGTGACGCAGTTGCACCACGCTGCCCAGGTGCGCGGTGAAGCGCACCCACTTTGCACCGTCGCGCTCAAATGGCTCGATCTCGGTGGCATGCAGGCTTGAGGTACTGGCGCCGGTGTCGATCTTGGCGCGCAGGCCTGCCACTCCCAAGTCGGGAAGTGCCACCCACTCACGCAGACCCACAACGGTCAAATGGTCAAATGTCTTCAATATGAATAACCGGCAATTAATTCGCCCAGGCGGCGGGTGATACCTCGGCCAGGGCTTTGAATGCAGGCTTGGCGAACCAGTAGCCCTGCATCAGAAATATTCCACAGTCGGCGAGAAAGTCCCGCTCGCCGGCGCTTTCGATGCCCTCGGCGATGACAGTAACGCCCAACTGCTCACAGATTGTGACAATCCCCCGGACGATCACCTGACGGACACGATCACGGTCGACATCGCGGATCAGCGCCATGTCGAGTTTGATCAGGTCAGGTTGGAAATCGGCCAGCAGATTCAGCCCCGAATAGCCCGCCCCGAAATCGTCGATGGCGGTCTTGAAGCCGAATTCGCGGTATTCACGCAGAATATTCGTCAAATGGCGATAGTTATCTACATGCTCGCTTTCCAGGGTCTCGAAAATCAGCCGATCCAACGGAAAATTATGCGCCCGGGCCGCCTCCAGGGTGCTGCGGATGCACAGTTCTGGTCGATAGACCGCGTTGGGCATGAAGTTGATTGAAAGGTGCGTCTGCATGTTGAGTGTCGAAGCGGTGGCGATCGCGCGGGTGCGGCATTGCTGGTCGAAACGGTAGCGATTGCTGTCGTTGACCTGATCCAGCACCGTCAACGCGCCCTCACCGTTGACGCCGCGCACCAAGGCTTCATGGGCAAAGACCGACTGGTCACGCAGGTCCACGATAGGCTGATACGCAAAGGCGAACTCAAAGCCCAGCGGCTCACTTTGCTGGCAGCCCGCACAGGCTTGTTTGGGCGAGGTCAGTGAAATGGGAAAGTCGGTCACACGTTAACCTCGCGAAAACAGGATGCTACCTGGCGTATCTTAGGTGAGCTCAAGGGTTTATGCGTTGAAGGGTTTCAACGGTAAAGTTGCGACATTTTTCAGAGCGAGGAATTCAAGTGGCTCAGAAGCAGGAAGAGGAAGAAAAAGTCCGTTTGGACAAGTGGTTGTGGGCGGCGCGTTTCTTCAAGACCCGTGCCTTGGCCAAGGCGGCGATCGAGAGTGGCAAGGTGCATTGGCGCGGCGAGCGTTGCAAGCCCGGCAAGGAGCCACGCATCGGCGATGAGTTTCAGATCCGTGCCGGGTTTGATGAGCGAACCGTCGTAGTCCAGGCCCTTTCAATTGTGCGAAGGGGCGCTCCCGAGGCGCAGGCGTTGTATACCGAGACCGAAGCCAGCATCGCCAAGCGCGAAAACGCGGCGGCCATGCGCAAGGCCGGCTCCCTGGGCATGACCACCGACGGCAAGCCAAGCAAGAAGCAGCGGCGCGACCTGTTCAAGTTTCGCGGCAGTGGCAATGATGATTAATCGGCAGACCGCAGGAGCCAGGTCGGCTCCTGCTATTTCAACTCAAACGCTGCGAATCACGCTCAAGCGCTTAACCAGCGGTACTCGCCGAAACAACTCAAACACCGGGCCCGTCACTCGCACCAGCCCCCGCGAAACCTTCGCTGCAAAGGGCGTGTAGTAACCCCAGCCCAACGCCAACAGCGCCAGCAACACCCCACCGATATAATCGTCCTGCCCCCAATGCGCACCGGCTACCAGCCGCGGCATCATGAACAGCAGCGCCAAGCCCCAGATCACCAGCACCTGCCCGATCCGCTTGGCAAACACGGTCATGAACATCCCCCAGATCAACAATACCGATGCATGATCCCCCGGGAAGCTCTGGCTGGAGCGGTCCTTCAACTCCCATGTCTTCTCCAGGCCCGGGAAATAGTCGCTCATCTGAATCGCGCCGCTGATCACCATCGACGGGCTATGGTGTTGCCAGCCCATCTGCGCCGCCAGCTTGGAAAACAGCATGCGGATAAACAGCAACAGCAGCAGAATGCCCAGGAAGCCGAAAAACGCCTGGCGCACTTCAATCGCCTTGAACACCCAGTCGCCACGGATCAACAGCGTCAGCAGAATCACCCCGACCACCGCGTCAAACGGCCGCAAACTGGCCACCGCCCACACATGCAGCCACGCGGAGCTGCTTGCCAGCGGGTCATTGAGCAGATGAAACAGCCACTCGTCGAAAACCGTGCAGAGCGCCTGGCCCGCCGGCCAGAGCCAAAAACACAGCAGCCCCACAGCGAGTAAATTACACAGGGCCAATCGACCGAGGTCCCACCTGGCTTGGAACAAACCCGGATTGTTCATAAACTGTTTCCTCTTAGCTTTAAAGCGCTTCGTTTTCCCGCAGAAGGCCGCACCAAAACGGTGCTAAAGCGTGTAATTCTATAAACCTTGTCATCTTTTTGTCATCAATTCAGATACCCAGACCTATGACTGATCTACCGGATACCGACTTCACCCAACGCTTCATCTTCGACGACAGCGACGCCCGCGGCGAACTGGTCGCCCTGGAGCGCAGCTATGCCGAAGTCCTCGCCAAGCACCCCTATCCGGAGCCGGTCGCGCAATTGCTCGGCGAACTGATGGCGGCTGCCTCGCTGCTGGTGGGCACCCTGAAATTCGATGGTTTGCTGATCCTGCAGGCCCGTTCCGAAGGCCCGATCCCGCTGCTGATGATCGAATGCTCCAGCGAGCGCGAAATCCGTGGGCTGGCCCGCTACGACGCGGACCGCATCGCCCCCGATGCGACCCTGGCTGACCTGATGCCAGACGGCGTGCTGGCCCTGACCGTCGACCCGACGGTAGGCCAGCGTTACCAGGGTATCGTCGACCTCGACGGCGAAACCCTGTCCGACTGCTTCACCAATTATTTCGTGATGTCCCAGCAAGTGGGCACCCGCTTCTGGCTCAACGCCGACGGCAAGCGCGCCCGTGGCCTGCTGCTGCAACAACTGCCGGCCGACCGCATCAAGGACGAAGAAGACCGCGCCGACAGCTGGGCCCACATCACCGCCCTGGCCGGCACCCTGAAAGCCGAAGAGTTGCTGGGCCTGGATAACGAAACCATCCTGCACCGCCTCTACCACGAAGAGGCCGTGCGCCTGTTCGACGTGCAGTCCCTGCGCTTCCACTGCAGCTGCTCCCGCGAACGCTCGGCCACGGCCCTGGTCAGCCTGGGCCTGGAAGATGCGCAGGACCTGGTGGTGGAACACGGTGGCAACATCGAGATCGACTGCCAGTTCTGTAACCAGCGCTACCTGTTCGACGCCGCCGATATTGCTCAATTATTCGCCGGCGCGGGCGTAGACACCCCTTCAGGCACCCGCCACTAAAACGTTTAAGCACAGGTAAATCACCTGACAAACGCCGGATTTCCGCCGTTCTGACCGGAGGGCCCTACTCTTTTTGGGCTTTTCTGGCATAATCCGGCCCACTTTTTTCGCGGTAGTAGTGCGCAACTTTCTACTACAAAACGTTTGGAGCACTCGGCCACTGGCCGACGGGGAACCTCATGACGCAAGCCAATAACGCCGTATACACCGATCTGAGTGTTGACGATCTGGTCAAAGAAGCCCTGCAGCGCGGTGAAGGCGTGCTTGCCGATACCGGTGCGCTGGTCGTAGAAACCGGTCACCGTACCGGCCGTTCGCCAGTCGACCGCTTCATCGTTGAAGAGCCTTCCACCCAGGCTGCCATTGCCTGGGGCCCGATCAACCGCAAGTTCCCGGCCGACAAGTTCGATGCCCTGTGGGCTCGCGTCGAGGCATTCAACAACGCGCAAGAGCATTTCGTTTCCCACGTTCACGTAGGGGCTGCAGAAGACCACTACCTGGCCGTGAAAATGACCACCCAGACTGCCTGGCAGAACCTGTTCGGTCGTTGCCTGTTCATCAACCCGGCCCAGTACAACCCGGCCGGTCGTGACGAGTGGCAAGTGCTCAACGTGGCCAACTTCGAGTGCGTGCCAGAGCGTGACGGCACCAACTCCGACGGTTGCGTGATCCTCAACTTCGCCCAGAAAAAAGTCCTGATCGCCGGCATGCGTTACGCCGGTGAAATGAAAAAAGCCATGTTCTCGGTGCAGAACTTCCTGCTGCCGGCCTCCGACGTGCTGCCGATGCACTGCGCCGCCAACATCGGCGAAGCCGGCGACGTGACCCTGTTCTTCGGTCTGTCGGGCACCGGTAAAACCACCCTGTCCGCCGACGAAAGCCGCTACCTGATCGGCGACGACGAACACGGCTGGGGCGAAGGTGTGGTGTTCAACATCGAAGGCGGTTGCTATGCCAAGTGCATCGACCTGTCCGAGAAGAACGAGCCGGTGATCTGGAAAGCCATCAAGCACGGCACCGTGCTCGAAAACGTGGTGATCGACGATGCCAAGCACGCCGACTACACCAACGTCAGCCTGACCCAGAACAGCCGCGCCGCCTACCCGCTGGAGCACGTGGCCAAGCGTTCCGAGAAAAACCTCGGTGGCGAGCCAAACGCTGTGATCTTCCTGACCTGCGACCTGACCGGCGTACTGCCGCCCGTGTCGATCCTCAGCGAAGAACAAGCGGCCTACCACTTCCTGTCCGGCTACACCGCTCTGGTGGGCTCGACCGAAATGGGTTCGGGCGGCGGCATCAAGTCGACCTTCTCCACCTGCTTCGGCGCGCCATTCTTCCCACGCCCGGCTGGTGAATACGCAGAACTGCTGATCAAGCGCGTGCGCGGCTTCGGCTCCAAGGTCTACCTGGTCAACACCGGCTGGACCGGCGGCGGCTACGGCGTTGGCAAGCGCTTCAACATCCCGACCACCCGTGGCGTGATTGCAGCGATCCAGAGCGGTGCGTTGATTGGTGCCGAGACCGAGCACCTGGATACCATCAACCTGGACGTGCCATTGGCCGTACCGGGCGTCGAGACTGGCCTGTTGAACCCACGTAACACCTGGGCTGACAAGGCTGCCTACGATGAAGCGGCGAAAGCGCTGGCGGGTCTGTTCATCGAGAACTTCAAGAAGTTTGAAGTGAGCGATGCGATCAAGGCTGCGGGTCCGAAGTTGTAAGATTCAGCCGTTGTGAAAAAGCCGCCCCTTGTGGGCGGCTTTTTTGTGGGCGAAGGATCAGTCGACGAGGTGCAGAACCACGGCTCCCACTAACACCAGCACCACACCGGTCACTTGCACCGCTGACAGCCGCTCCTTGAAAAACACAAACCCCAGAATCGCGGCGATCCCACCGGACAGGGTGCTGATCACCGTCACCACGGAAACCGACCCCGCCATCGCGCCCCACGAGAATGCCGAGAACCCGCCCAGGTTCATCACGCTCGCCCCGGTCAATGTTGCGCAGTTTTTCAGCGGTGGGATTTTCAGGCCGTCTTTGACTTTGAGCACCATCAACACCAGCACGCACAGACCTACCAGATAACCCAGCCAAAGCATCGTGACCGGGCCAAGCGTCGGCAGGGTGTAGCGGCCCTGCACCCAAAAGCTTGTGCCGTAGAGCAACGCTGCGAGCATCGCGTAGGCGATTGAGCGGCTGGAACTGTTGTGAGGGACGCCATTGTCCTTGTGAATGCTGGACAGGATCACGCCAATTACGCAGAGATCGATGCAGCCGAGCTGGATCAGGCTGATGTGTTCGCCGCTGGCCCATGACAGCAAAGTAGTCACGACACCGTAGGACGTCACCAGCGGCGCGACAATCGCCGCTTTGCCCAGCGAGAAGGCCTTGGACAGCGCAAGGGCGCCGGAGACGGTCAGCAGGGCTGCTGCGGCTCCCAGGAGCCACACACTCAAAGGCGCCGCGAGGGATTTGACGAGGAAGGCCGGGAATATGACCAGCAGCAGGGTCATGATCAGGAAGCCCAGCGCCTGGCCGAAGTACACCGCGCGTTTGACGCCGACAGCTCGGGCGTTGAGGCCCACGAGGAAGTCCGTGCCGCCCCAGAGCAGGGCGGCCAGCAGGCCCATTAGTACGTCCATGTAAGGTCCTTGGTTGTAGGTGCGAGCTTGCTCGCGAAGGTCGTTAACGATAATGCGGGCTTTCAGGGGGAACGCGGCGCTCTCAGGGTTTGCGTGTCCCAGCGTTGGGCCTTGATAGCCAGGTAAAGCATGCCGATGGTCAGCGGGATTTTGTCGCCGCGGCCTTTGGCTCTGTGCTTCAGGAAGACATCGAAGACGGGAGGTTGGAAATAACGATAAGCGTCGTAGTCGTTCAAGTCGACAGCGAAGTCTTGCTCCAGAGCTTCCATCAATTGATTGGCTTCGGTGCCGTCGCAGCCCAGTTCGAGGTTGATGGCGGTTTCAAGGCGCAGCGTCTTATGTTCGGGCAGGCCAATTTCTTCATGCAGCAGTTGCAGGAGCTGCTGCATCGCGATGTCTTCGGGGAAGTTGGGGGCCAGGTTCATGGTGGTTACGCGAGAGTGGGTGGAGGCGACCGACTTTATCGATGGCACCGCGATCCTTCAAACGAAACTGGTCAAATGTGGGAGGCGGGCTTGCCCGCGATGGCGGTGTTTCAGTGGTAAAGGTGTTGTCTGACACTCCGCTATCGCAGGCAAGCCAGCTCCCACATTTGATCGTTCCCACGCTCCGCGTGGGAATGCATCCCGTGACGCTCCGCGTCACCAGTGTTCATGGCTTGGGTCGTGCGCGGATGACGGGACGCGGAGCGTCCCTGGCGGCATTCCCACGCGGAGCGTAGGGAACGATCGGGGCTAGCGCGGGGTGCTGATACACCGCTCGAAAATCGCCTCCAACCCCCGATAATCACACGCCACCGCATCGATGTTCGCCGGTATCCACGCCGCATTCTTCACCAGCCACCAATTCACCGAAAACCCGGCATTCACGATGATCTGCTCGAACAGAATCCGCTGCGCCCGGCCGTTCCCTTCGCGAAACGGGTGGATCACGTTGAGGTCGCCATAAGCTTCGGCGACTTGCGTCACCAACTCCGCCTGCGTCACCCCGACAAACCAGTTCGCCTGCGCCATGTGCTGGATGATCTTGCTCGCCTCAGGCGGGATGCGCTCCGGTGTGCAGAACAGCGTGTCGCCTTTCTGGATGTTGACCGTACGCAGTTCCCCGGCCCATTCGTAAATGTCTGCGAACAGGGTGCGGTGGATGTGTTGCAGGCGTTCCAGGTCGTAGGGCGGGGGATACAGCGGAAGGCTGCCGACAGCGATTTCAGACAGTTCCCGCTCGGCCTGGTGCAGGCGTTCTTCGTCGAACAAATCGAGGCGGTTACGCAGGACGCTGCTACCGGGGTAGCAGTACGGGTCCTGGCCCACGCCATATTTGTCGAGCATCAGCGTGGGGTGTTGCGGTACTTGGCGAGGACGGCTTCGCGGGTCGGCAGGGGTTTGTCGACGTCGGCGGGCTGGGTGTCGAACCCTTCCAGGCGCAGGCTGGCCAGGTAGTTGGAACGACGGATCTTGTCGTAGTGATCCTGCTTTTGCTCAAACGTCAGTTCGGCCATGACAGCGTCCTCTCGGTGCGAAGGTTGATTGTAGCGCAATGAGTTTCGAGATGCGTCCCGCGTAAGGTTGGAACGATTCTTACGGGTGCCTACTCCACTTCCCAGGCTGTGTATCATCCAGACTCTTTTTTCCTTGCGACCTTTCTCGATTCGCTGAATGCGCTGGTCTATGTTTTGGGCTCGTTCAGCGGTCAATGGAGTGACAGCTTATGCACAACACCCTCCAACAGGTCTTTGGTTATCCACAGTTTCGTTTGGGCCAGGAGGCGGTGGTCAGTGCCGTGCTGGCCGGCCGTTCGGCGGCGGCGATTTTTCCTACCGGTTCCGGCAAGTCCCTGTGTTATCAACTTTCCGCCGTGTTGCTGCCGCACCTGACGCTGGTGGTGTCGCCGTTGCTGGCGCTGATGCAGGACCAGTTGGGTTTCCTGCAGCGCCACGGTATCTCGGCGGGCAGCATCGACTCGGCCCAGAGCCGCGATGATGCCAATGACGTCATGGCCCGGGCGCGTTCGGGCGAGCTGAAGATCCTGATGGTTTCCGTGGAGCGCTTGAAGAACGAGCGCTTTCGCAACTTCCTGCAAAGCGTGCCGATCTCGCTGCTGGTGGTGGATGAGGCTCACTGCATTTCCGAATGGGGCCATAACTTTCGCCCGGACTACCTGAAGCTGCCGGATTACCAACGCCAGTTCCGCATCCCCCAGGCGCTGCTGCTGACCGCCACGGCGACGCCCAAGGTGATCGCCGACATGCAGGCCAAGTTCGCCATTGCACCTGACGATGTGATCACCACCGGCTTCTACCGCTCCAACCTCAACCTGCTGGTTGAGCCCGTCAGTGGCCAGGACAAGCGACGACGCCTGGTGACGTGGATGCAGGAGCGAGCCAATCAGCCAAGCATCGTCTACGTCACGCTGCAAAAAACCGCAGAGCAGATTGCCGAGCATTTGAATCGCAATGGAATCCAGGCCGAGGCTTATCACGCGGGCCTGGCTCACGATAAGCGGGAAGCCATTCAGAAGCGATTCATGGGCGGGCAGTCCAACTGCATCGTCGCCACCATTGCCTTCGGCATGGGCATCGACAAAAGCGATATCCGCAACGTGGTGCACTTCGACCTGCCCAAATCCATCGAGAACTACAGCCAGGAAATCGGCCGTGCCGGGCGTGACGGGCAGCCGTCTGAGTGTCTGGTTCTGGCCAACCGCGACAGCCTGAATATCCTGGAAAACTTTGTGTACGGCGATACGCCGGAACAGGAAGGTATTCGCCGAGTCCTGGAGGAAATACAGGCGGTCCGTGCCGATGGACAGTGGGAGTTTATGCTCCGCTCACTGTCGGACCACAGCAACATCCGTGAACTACCGCTGAAGACCTTGCTCGTGCAGCTTGAACTCAAGGGTGTGATTGCGCCGCGCTACGCGTTTTATGCCGAATACCGCTTCAAGTATTTGATTGAACCAGAGGCATTGCTGGCGCGTTTTACCGGCGAGCGGCAGCAGTTTGTCGCAGCGATTATCCAGGTCTGCAAACGGGCGAAAACCTGGGCGACGGTGGACTTCGACGCGCTGTATCAACAGCACCAGGCCGAGCGCAGCCGGGTGGTGAAGGCCCTGGATTACTTTCAGGAACAAGGCCTGATCGAGATGGAAAGCCGGCAGATGACCGAGGTTTACGCCCTGCTGAATACCGACTTCGATCCACAGGCGCTGAGCACGGAGTTATACACAGGCTTCAAGCAGCATGAGGTGACGGAGGTGGCGCGAATTCACGCCATGCTGGATCTGTTCGCGACACAGGAGTGCCTGGGTTACCGCCTGGCGCACTATTTCGGCGATGAAAACGCGCCCCGGCAGTGCGGGCACTGCTCGGTGTGCCACGGTAACGTCGCCCACTTGCCGGCGCCGCCGAACTTGCCGCCGCTTGTGGATAAAAACTTTCTCGCGCTGTGCGGTGAATTTATCCACAGCCACCATGAGTACAGCGGCGACCTGCCGAGCGCGGAGCGGCTGACACGGTTTTTATGCGGTCTCAGCGTGCCGTTGTTTACCAAGCTGAAGGCACGAGGGATTCCAGGTTTCGCGGTACTGGAGGAGTATCCCTATGCAGAGGTTCGTGAATGGGCGGAGGCAGGGTTGGAGGCACTCTGATTTCCGGCCTGGAGGGTCGCGCTTTCCCTTCCAGTGGCAGACGCCGCCGACAGCCGGACCGTGCCCGCAGGTGAGAAGGTTTGACGCTTCACTTCTTCTGCAAAGGAATTGCCCATGGCTTTTGGTTTTTCTCGTGGTGTTGTCCCCGGCGTCTTGCTGTTCGCCGGGCTGCTGGTCGCACAAGGCACGCTGGCCTCGGTCATCCCGTTGAGCGTGAATGACTGTCGGCAGATGCAGCTTCGCAACACTATCACCGCCGCCAATCCATTGCCCTGCGCACGCCTGGCGCGGGTGACGTTCAGCTATGTGGACTTTGGCGGAGTGCTGCATAACAACGGGCAGCTCGTGGTGCTGGATGCCATCGCACCCCATGTGGAGGAGATCTTCAGGCTGTTGCTGCAACGTCGGTTCCCGGTGCATCAGGCGGTCAGGCTGGAAACCTATCGAGGCAACGACAAGGTCTCGATGGCCCGCAACAATACCAGTGGTTTTAATGGGCGCCAGGTCAGTGGCGCTTCGGGGTGGTCGCTGCACGCCTATGGCGCCGCGATTGACCTTAACCCTCTGCAAAACCCATTCGTTTTGTTCGGGCGTAACCCGCGAGGCGAATTCACCGGCCAGGCCACTGTTGAGCCCAGGGCAAGTACCGCAAATGCCGTTAACCGCCTGGATGCCCGCCCCGGCAAGCCGGCGCGCCCTGGCCGGGCAGAAGAGGTGATTGACCTGTTCGCCGAACACGGCTTTTTGACCTGGGGTGGTTATTGGGATTTTCCGCTGGATTACCAACACTTCCAGATCGGCCGGCGTTCGTTCGTGGAGTATCTGGCGCGGGTCACGCCGCAGCAGGCCAGCGCTGCAGTCGAGACCTATATCACCGCCTATCGCCAGTGCCTGCAGCAATCGGCCGAGACGGATCAAGCGCTCAAGCGTATGGCGTGCGTCCAGCAAACGATTGAGCAAAGCCCAACCTAGGCTTGCGGGTAGTGCTTGAACCCAGTATCAAGAGAGCCTCCTCCTGCCCGGGTTTTACCGATGACCAACGCCATGCCACAACGCGCCGATTACCGCCACTTCCAGCCGATCATCACGCGCTGGCACGACAACGATGTATATGGCCATGTGAATAACGTCACCTACTACAGCTTCTTCGACACCGCGGTGAATACCTACCTGATCGAGCAGGGCGGGTTGGATATTCATGACGGCGAAGTGGTTGGGTTTGTGGTGAGTTCGGCGTGCGACTACTTCGCCTCGATTGCCTTTCCGGACCGCATCGAGATCGGCCTGCGGGTGGGCAAGTTGGGCAACAGTTCGGTGCAGTATGAGTTGGCGGTGTTCAAGGCGGGAGAAGAAGATGCCTGTGCTGCGGGGAGGTTTGTGCATGTGTTTGTGGATCGGGCGTCGAACCAGCCGGTGACGATCCCGGGGATGTTGCGCGAGGCGTTACAGCGATTGGTGATCTGAATACGATCTGCGAAACAATGAAAGTCAAATGTGGGAGCGGCGCACCGCCGCTCCCACATTAAACCCGCGTTGTTCTTTCGATTCGCGTGTTACCGGTGGTGGCGATAGTGATGCTTGTTTTTGCGATGCCCATAAGCATGGCCGCGCCCGCGATGGTCATCGCGGTCATAACGGCGGTTATCGCGCCCACGGTAACGACGATCATCGTCATCGCTCTTGTTGCCCATGTAGTTGCCCAGTGCACCACCGGCGCCACCGCCGGCTGCTGCGCCGATCAGGCTGCCGGTGCTGCCGCCGACACTGCGACCCACCACGTTGCCGCCTGCCGCGCCCAATGCGCCGCCAATGGCTGCTTCACCGCGGCTGCGCTTGTCTGCGCCCACCGCACTGCCAC
>NZ_JACARK010000378.1:0-5097 GCF_013386655.1 Pseudomonas sp. K5002
GTCTTGCCGCTGCCGTTGGGACCGCTGACCTGCACCATGTCGCCGCCCGCCAGACGCAGTTCGAGGTGTTCGAACAGCATCCGCAGGTCACGTTCACAGGCGAGCGCTACGGCTTCTAGAAGAGGGCTGGTCAAGAGATCGCGGGCCTTTACGGTTCAAGTCGGCGGTGGAACGGCCGTTAAAGAGATGCACATTAACTGCTTTGGCGACCGTTTTTAGAGAGCTGGATCAATCAGTTGTGTTGTTTTTAACGCTCTCTTTGAAGACGGGCGGCATTATACATGTGATGCCCTACTCTAAAGAGGGCAATTTCCCCTGAGACGGCGCGCACGATGACCGGTGAGATCAATCTTCCCACGCTCCCCCCGACGCTTCCGGCCGGGCCTGCGCCCGCGCCTGCAGCGGGCGAGTTGCTGAAACTGCTGGAGCCGCAGACCGGCCTGATTGACCCCGGAAAAACCGTAAATGCCGAGGTGCTGGCACTGAAACAAGGCGGCGATGCATTTCAGTTGCTGCTCAAGCTGACCCTGGAAGGCGGCCGGCAAACCCTGGTGCAGGCCAGCAGCAGCCAGCCTTGCAGCGGGCTCAGTTGCAGCGCTTCCATCGGGTGCGCCCATGGCGTCAGCAAGAGCGCGCAGGACAGGTAGATCACCATCATCACCTGCAACGAATTCCATACCGTCAGCAACTGCTTCTGGCCCAGGGCGTAGAAGGTCCAGATGGTGGTGGCCAGGAGAATCGTCAGCACACCGGCGGTGTAGCTGCCCAGGGAGGTCAACAACTCGGTCAGGCGCTGGTTGAAGAACAGGCCGAAGCCGATGATCAGCACCAGTAGGCCCATGCCCTGCCCGAGGCTGAAGCGTTCCTTGAACACGAAGACGCTGGCGATCATCAGGAAGATCGGGCCCACCTGTACCACCAGTTGCGCGGTGCCGGGGCTCAGCAGTTTGAGGCCGACCAGGTAGAGCACATAGTTGCCCATCAGGCCGCACACGGCGATTGCTACCAGCCAGCCACCTTTTGGTCCGAGGGAGCGCCAACTGGGCAGGCGCCTTACGGCGGCGAGATAGATAAACAGACAACTGCCGGAGACGACCAGGCGAAACCAGGTGACGGTGACGGGGTCCATCACCTGCAAGACCTGTTTGAGTTTGATCGGCAGAATGCCCCAGAGCAGCGCGGTCAGCAGGGCCAGGGATAAACCGTAGACCCAACGGCCCGATGAGATGTGCATGAGTGCCCCGAATGCCTGAGGTGGAGGAGGTGCATTCTAGGGGGATGTGAACGGATTGGGATACGGTGCTGATCAAATGTGGGAGCGGGCTTGCTCGCGAAGGCGGTCTATCAGCCAACATTTTCATCGACTGCCCCGCCGCATTCGCGAGCAAGTCGAATCGTCGCACCGCCACTCCCACACTGAGTCAGCGTACGGCTTCGAACAAGCCGGTGGCACCCATGCCGCCGCCCACACACATAGTGACAATGCCGTAACGCAACTTGCGCCGCTGCAACTCACGCACCAGATGCCCCACCTGCCGCGACCCCGTCATCCCAAACGGATGCCCGATGGAAATCGACCCACCGTTGACGTTGTACTTGGCGTTATCAATTTCCAGCCGATTACGCGCATAAAGGCACTGCGAGGCAAACGCCTCATTCAACTCCCACAAATCAATATCCGCCACCGCCAGCCCACGGGCCTTGAGCAACTTGGGCACCGAAAATACCGGCCCGATCCCCATCTCATCCGGCTCACACCCCGCCACCGTAAACCCGCGAAAAAACGCCTTGGGCTTAAGCCCCAGTTCCAGCGCTTTTTCCAGGCTCATCACCAGTGTCATGGAAGCCCCATCAGACAACTGCGACGAATTCCCCGCCGTCACCGACCCATCCTCCGCAAACACCGGCTTCAATCCCGCAAGACTGGCCAACGTCGTATCCGGACGATTGCAATCATCCCGATCCACCACCCCCTCCAACACCTGCACCGCGCCAGTGTTCTTGTCCTCAACCCTGTACTTCACCGCCATCGGCACGATTTCATCATCGAACAACCCGTCAGCCTGGGCCTGAGCCGTACGCTGCTGGCTTTGCAGCGCATACAGATCCTGCTCTTCACGACTGACGTGATACCGCCGCGCAACGATTTCCGCCGTCTGCCCCATGGGAAAGTAAATGCCCGGCACCTGTTCCTTGAGCAACGGATTGATCAGGTTATCGGTGTTGACGCTCTTCATGGTCAGGCTGATGGACTCGACCCCACCGGCCACGATGATCTCGCTGCAACCGGAAGCAATCTGGTTGGCGGCGATCGCAATCGCCTGCAACCCCGAGGAACAGAAACGGTTGAGGGTCATGCCCGCCGTACCGGTACCCAGTTGCGACAACACCGCCACATTGCGGCCGATGTTGTAGCCCTGGGCACCTTCGTTGGAACCGGCGCCGACGATGCAATCCTCGACCGTGGCCGGGTCGATGCCATTGCGGGTCAGCAACGCGTTCACGCAATGGGCAGCCATGTCATCGGGACGGGTCTGGTTGAACTTGCCGCGAAAGGACTTGGCCAGGCCGGTTCGCACGCTGTCGACGATCACTACTTCACGCATGGGCTACCTCAATTGTTGTGGTTGTTGAGAGATGGATCGAGCATAGATCCCGCCCTCTTCAACCGCGACAATCATTCACCCCGCGTATGCAAAAGCATGGCGTTACTTCTTCTTGTCCTTCTTGTCATGCTTGTCGGACTTGTCGAACGCTTCCTCCAGCGCCCGGTTGATGGTGCGCAGTACCTTCACCCGCGCCCAGCGCTTGTCGTTGGCTTCAACCAGCGTCCACGGCGCAATCTCGGTGCTGGTGCGGTCCACCATGTCACCCACCGCCGCCCGGTAGTCGTCCCACTTCTCGCGGTTACGCCAGTCGTCCTCGGTGATCTTGAAGCGTTTGAACGGGATTTCCTCGCGGGCCTGGAACCGCTCCAGCTGCGTCTGCTTGTCGATCGCCAGCCAGAACTTGACCACGATCACCCCGGCGTCGCGCAGTTGCTCTTCGAAGTCGTTGATCTCGCCGTAGGCGCGCATCCAGTCCGTCGGCGTGCAGAAGCCTTCGATGCGTTCCACCAGCACCCGGCCATACCAGGAGCGGTCGAACACGGTGAACATGCCCCGCGCCGGAATCTTCTGCCAGAAACGCCACAGGTAAGGCTGGGCGCGCTCGTCTTCGCTGGGCGCGGCAATCGGCACGATGTGGTACTGCCGGGGATCGAGGGCTGCCGCCACACGCCGGATGGCCCCGCCCTTGCCCGCCGCGTCGTTGCCTTCAAACACCGTCACCAACGCGTGCTTGCGCATGCGTTTGTCGCGCATCAGCCCGGAGAACCGTGCCTGCTCGGTAATCAGCTGTTCTTCGTAATCGTCCTTTTCAAGGCTCAGGCTCATGTCCAGGCTGTTCAGCAGGCTCATCTGGTCAACCGCCGATGGCAGCGGCGCCGGGTTCATGCCGCTGGCTTTACCTTTGGGCACTTTCAAGGCGTTTTGCAGGCCTTCGAGCAGGATCTTGCCGACGGTCAGCCCGCGGTAGTGCGCATCGACACCCTCGATCACATACCAAGGCGCATAGTCACGGCTGGTGCGGCGCAGGATCCGCTCACCGAAATGCACAAACTTGTCGTAGGTCTTGGACTGCTGCCAGTCCAGCGGGCTGATGCGCCAGCTGTGCAGCGGGTCGTCCTGCAAGGCTTTGAGCCGGGATTTCATTTGCTTTTTGGAGAGGTGGAACCAGAACTTGAAGATCAGCGCACCTTCATCACACAGCATCTTTTCCAGGCGCTCGGCCCCGGCGATGGCCTGGTCCAGCCGCGCGTCCTTGATCTCGCCATGGACGCGACTCTGCAGCATCTGGCTGTACCAGTTACCGAAAAAGATCCCCATGCGGCCTTTCGCCGGAAGCTGGCGCCAGTAGCGCCATGCCGGTGGGCGGGCCAGTTCTTCGTCGGTCTGCTGGTCGAAGGTGCGCACCTCGATCAGGCGCGGGTCCATCCATTCATTCAGCAATTTGACGGTTTCACCCTTGCCCGCACCTTCGATGCCATTGATCAGGATGATCACCGGGAAGCGCTTCTGCTGTTGCAGTTCGTACTGCACTTCCAGCAAGGCTTCACGCAGGGCCGGCACTTCGGCGTCGTAGGTGTCTTTGTCGATGGCGTGACCGATTTCGGCAGATTCGAACATGGGCGGCTCCGTTCCAGAAGTGATCAAGACTAGCGGATTGGGCAACAACACGTGGCAGGAAATTCCGCAGCGGCTTGCCATGGATCAATGACAACCCTGTTGATCAGCTAGAATGGCCGCCTTGCCTTTGCCGAGCCGCTCATGAACCCCGTATCCCACGCCCAGCTTGACTGGGATGACCAAGGTCGCCCGCACTCGCGGGTCTTCGATGACGTGTACTTCTCCGACAAGTCGGGCCTTGAAGAAACCCGCTACGTATTCCTCGAACAGAACCGTCTGCAGGAACGTTTTGCGGCGCTGCCGGTGGGTGGGCGCTTGGTGATCGGTGAGACCGGCTTCGGCACCGGCCTGAATTTCCTGTGCGCCTGGCAGTTGTTCGAACAACACGCGGTGGCGGGCGCACGCCTGCATTTTGTCAGCGTGGAAAAGTACCCGCTGAGCCACGCCGACCTGCAGCGCGCCCTCGCCCTCTGGCCGGAACTGGCGCCGTTCGCCGAGCAACTGCTGGCGCAATACATCGCGATTCACCAAGGCTTCCAGCGGCTGGTACTGGATAACGGTCGAGTCACCCTGACGTTGCTGATCGGCGACGCCCTGGAGCAATTGCCGCAACTGGACGCGCAAGTCGACGCCTGGTTCCTCGACGGTTTCGCCCCGGCCAAGAACCCCGACATGTGGACTGCCGAGCTGTTCGCCGAACTGGCGCGGCTGGCGGCGCCGGGCTCGACCATCAGCACCTTTACCAGCACCGGCTGGGTACGGCGGTTGATCAACGCCGCCGGGTTCAAGATGAAGCGCACCCCCGGCATCGGCCACAAGTGGGAAATCCTGCGGGGTGAGTTTCTCGGCTGGCCCGCTGAAACGCCTGCGC
>NZ_JACARK010000379.1:0-3878 GCF_013386655.1 Pseudomonas sp. K5002
GCCGCCAGGCCTGCCTCTCGCCCCTGGGCATCCACTGCCAGCAGCCGCTGGCGAATCCCGTCGCGCCAGGCATGTCGTGCCGGTGCCAGCAGTTGGCCGTCCTTGACCGAGCCGGTGGCGCCAATCCGCTGGGCCAGCAGCCAGGCTTCATAGTCAAAGCCATCGGCATTGAGCAATCCGGAAGGACGCTTGAGAGTCACCGCCAGTCGCCAGCGCTCACCGCTCTTAACCGGTGGACCGCCGCGCCAGGACACGCGAATGCGCTTGGGAAGCAGGTCCTTGCGTGACCGGCTGTCGGTGAGTTCGAAGCGCACACCGTCGCCCATCTGCTGCGGTAACCCGCTGACACGCCCCTCCACCCAGCGGGTCTGGCCATCCAGATGCGGGGCCAACCGGTCATCCAGCGCCCACTGCGCGCTGAGGCATGCCCAGCCCAGGCCAAGCAGGAAAAACCCCAGCGGATAGGTACGAAAAGACAACAACATCAGGGCCAGCACCGGCATCAACAACAGCCAGCCGCCAGACGGCAACGCGGGTAAAAAACGCAAGGCGAGCAGCCCCAGCGCGAGTGCGAACATCCCTGTTCTCATGGATCTTTCCTTGAAAGCGACCCATTGAGTCTTAGCCGGGCTAGCGGTGTGGCCTATTATTATTTGTCACAAAGTCTGAATTTCACGTTCGTGGAATGCGGGCATACTTGCCCCTCGAACTGACCTGGACCCCTTATGCCACGGCGCTTATTCAAACGGTACATGCCCGATCCGACCAGCATTCGGGAACACAAGTCCTTACGCTTTCTCGGCAAGTTGCTGCATGACCCGAATCTCTGGCACCTCAATCGGCACTCGGTCGCGCGGGCCATGGCCGTTGGCCTGTTCGCGGCATTCATCCCCATTCCCTTGCAGATGCTGCTGGCAGCGGTCCTCGCCATCAGCGTGCGCGGCAACATGCCGATTGCCGTGAGCCTGGTCTGGCTGACCAACCCGATTACCATGCCGCCGGTGTTTTTCTGCACCTACATGACCGGGGCCTGGCTGATGAATGTGCCACCCCGCAGCATGCCCGACGAGCTGACCTGGGAATGGATCAGCGGGCAGTTGTCGACGCTGTGGCAACCGTTCCTGCTGGGCTCGGTAGTACTGGGGCTGGTGATGGCGGTGCTGGGTTATTGCCTGACCATGGGCTATTGGCGCTGGTGGGTGGCCCGACAGTGGAAAAAACGCAAACAGCGCAGGTTGTAACCGTTAGCGCGCCAGCAAGCGCATGTGCACACGTAAACCCTGGCCGGTATTTTCCGCCCACAGGCTGCCGTCCTGACGCTGCACAGCGTTGCGCGCAATGCTCAAGCCCAGGCCAAAGCCGCCGTCGCCGGGCCGTGAACCGTCCAGCCGGGTGAATGGCGCAAAGATTCGCTCCAACTCCACCTCATCGATCCCGCCGCCCTGGTCTTCCAGCCACAAGTGCCAGTGATCCCCCTCACGCTGCCCGCCCAATTGCACCGTTCCGTCTTGCGCAGAGTGCCGGATGGCATTGCGCAGGATGTTCTCCAATGCCTGGGCCAGCAGGTTCAGATGACCGCGCACCCAGCAGTCGGCCCCCAGCTCGCACTGCAAGCGTGAAGCCGGCCAGCCACTTTCAAAACAGGCGTTTTCCCGGAGCATGTCCCACAGCGCCTGCACCTGGATGTCTTCCTTGGGCAACGGCGCGCGTTCGGTGTCGAGCCAGGCCAGTTGCAGGGTGTCGTCCACCAGGCGCTGCATGCCGTCGATTTCCCTCCCCAGGCGCTCGCGCAGCTGGGTCAGGTCCTGCTCGCTGTCACTGGCCACACGCAGGCGGCTCAACGGTGTGCGCAACTCATGGGACAAATCCCGCAGCAGTTGCTGTTGCAGGGCCACGGTGCCTTGCAGGCGTTCAGACATCTGGTCAAACGCGCGGCCCAATTCCCCCAGTTCATCCTGGCGGCTGGTGGTGTCGCGGGAAAGCCGGGTGCCCAGTTGATCGGCACGCCAGGCGTTGGCCTGCTCTCGCAGGTGGTTGAGAGGCATGATCAACAGCCGGTAGAGGCCGATGCACAGCAGCAGGGTGAACAGGCCGGGAATCACGCCATTGGTGACGATCCGCCAGAACAGCTGGTTTTGCCCGGGCATGAAACGCCGCGGCAACTCGATCACCAGGGAGCCCGCACCCGGGTCGAGCGGGAACGGGATTTTCAACCACGGCAGGCCCTTGGCATGCCGGCTGACGGGCCAGTCCAGGCCGCGCAGGAAGGTCAGGCGCTGGCTCTCCTTGTCCGTCAGTGGGTAGCTGCTCAGGGATTGCAGGTCGTTGCCGATGACCCCCACCCAGGTGCGCTCGCGCTGGCCCAGGGTGTGCAACCATTCGTCCACACCGGCGTTGCCGCCCTTGTTCCAGGCCAGTTCCGCGCCAGCGGCATAACCGCTCAGGGTGGCGCGGGCCTCGCTGGACAGAAAGGCATTCTGCTCTTCCATATACCGGCCCCATGACCAACTGAGCCAGATCATCAGCAAGCAGAACGCGATCAGCAGACAGGCCAGTTTCCAGAATAACGAATGCTTGCCCGGCAGCCGTTTGAACGCGGCTTTAAAGCCCGTCATCGTGACCGCTCAACACATAGCCCTTGCCCCACACCGTGCGCACTTCCCGCTCGCTGTAGCCGACAGCCTTGAGCTTGCGACGAATCTGGCTGATGTGCATGTCCAGGCTGCGGTCATGGGGCGCATAGCCGCGCTGGAACACATGCTGGTAGAGGAAGGCTTTGCTGAGGACTTCTTCGGCGTTGCGGTGCAGTGTTTCCAACAGGCGATATTCGCTCCGGGTCAGGCCGGCCCACTGCTCCCGGTGAAACACATCACACAGCTCGTCATCGAAACGCAGGCTGCGGGCATCGCCGCGCACCGCCGCCAGGGCCGGCAACGGCCGCCGGTCCAGGGCGACCCGGCGCAGGATCGCTTCGATGCGCACCCGCAACTCGGCCATGCTGAACGGCTTGGGCAGGTAATCGTCGGCCCCCAGGCGAAAACCGCTGATGCGATCGGCTTCGGCCCCCAGGGCCGACATCAGGATCACCGGCATCGAATGGCTCTGGCGCAAATGCGTGAGCACCGACAAACCGTCCATGCCCGGCAGCAGGATGTCCATCAACACCACGTCGAAGCGCTGATCGCGGGCCATTTGCAGGCCCTGCTGGCCGTTCTGGCACCAGGTCACCTGGAAGCCACACAGGCCCAATTGCTCATGGACATAGGCGCCAAGCACAGGATCGTCTTCAATCGCCAGGATACTGGGTAAGCCAAGTGCTGCGGGATTCATTAGCGTCTGCAAGTCATTCTCAATGACTGATTATTCAAGATTGCCCCCCCATGAGCAACCGCCGCCGGGCGTCCGGCGGCCCAAGGTTTGCCTCAGGTCATTAATTTTGCAAGATTCCCCGCCGCGCAAATGGCTACACTGCGCAGGTGGCGCGGGCCGGATGCCTGCGTGGAATTCGACAACAGTGTGGTAGCAGGAGAGTGGCGTGCTTAAAAGAATGGGGATAAAAGGCCGCGTACTGTTGCTGACCTTATTGCCTACCAGCCTGATGGCGTTGCTGCTGGGCGGGTACTTCACCTGGATGCAGCTTTCGGAGTTGCAGTCGCAGTTGCTGCAACGCGGCGAGATGATCGCCGAGCAACTGGCGCCGCTGGTGGCCCCGGCCCTCGGCACCAGGAACACCGACCTGCTGGAACGCATCGCCACCCAGTCCCTGGAACAAACCGATGTGCGCGCCGTGTCGTTCCTCGGGCCCGACCGCACGCCCCTGGCCCACGCCGGGCCGACCATGCTCAACCAGCCGCCCATCGGCAACAGTTCGCACCTGC
>NZ_JACARK010000038.1:0-11505 GCF_013386655.1 Pseudomonas sp. K5002
CTTGCGCCATGCCGGCATGTCGCAAAATGCCCTGGACACGCTGCATCGCGGCTACAGCGCGCTGTTCCTGCATGACGATGCGCGTGTCGAATTGCTGATGGTCGAGAATCAGGAAGTCTTGCCGTTCAACCACCTGCGGCCGGCCTCCAGTGCGGCGCGCGACACCAGCCGGCGCAATATGCTGATGGTGGGGCACCTGACTTCGGGAGATCTTCGCCAAACCCTGTGCAACGACGCCTACCTGGCCCTCGGTGACTTTTACCAGCGCGTCACCACCTGCAATGGCGGCGTGCACGCGCTGGTCAGCGGTGACTCCGCGCGCAAGCAGCGGGAGTACCTGGCGTGGCTGAAGAAGGCTGCGCTGGCGAGCGGTGCAGAGATCCCGCCGCGCCAGCCCCTGGTGCTCAGCGGGCTGTTCGCGCGCATGGATGAGTGGAGCAACGCCTATTACTGCGACCTTTACGGCGAGCGTTACGCCGTCGCCGATAAGTCCGACACGGACAACCATCGCCACTTGGCCTATATCGGCGCTGCCGACCTTAAGGACGCGGCCGAATACTCCTCCGGGCCGCTGTTGCGTCAGTTCATGGGCTATGAACCGGACGAGTTTGGCTTTCATTTCAGCCACGCGAGCTATGCGAACCCGTTGCTGATGGCCCATCTGCGGGGCTTGCAGGCCGAGTGCCTGCGGGAACTGGATTACGAGGAGGGCGCACAGGGCTTCATGCAGCAGGCCGCGCTGTTCATGCGGCGCAAGCAGATTCCCGAACACCTGATTGCCCAGGCAGCGACCCAGGATGGCCGAGCGCTGGCGGCCGACTACGCCCAGGCGATGTTCCGATTGGATGAAAGCCAACTGAACTGCCTGATGTTTTCGCCGTTTATCCGTCACGGCGAGCGCCTCGAAAGCTTTTTGCGCCAATGCCACCCCGGCATGCTGGTGGCGCTCCCCGAGCTGCACAAGGCGCTGCAAGGCAAGCCGGTGGCCGAGATGCTGGTGCAATGGGCCATCGACACCAGCGGGTTGCCGATCGACCTGCTGCAACATCTCTATCGCAAGCGGCCAGCCACCGGCGTGCCGGGCATGGCCGAGACGCCACAGCAAGGTGCGCCCGCCCTGGCAGCCTACCAACTGGCGGGGCGTTAAGCGGGTGGCGGCGGGTGACCAGCGATGAACCTCAGGGACGACCGGCAAACCGACTTCGCCTACCAGGCGGTGTATCGCTACATGATCAACCTCATCGGCGAGGTGGGCACGGATGCCCGGGTAAAACTGCCATCATTGCGCCAATTGGCGGAGCGCCTGAATGTGTCGATCTCGACCATTCAATACGCTTACTCGTTGCTCGAGAAGGAGGGCCGGGTGTACTCGGTGCCCAAGTCGGGCTACTACGCCTGGCCGGTATTGAATAGACCGCCAGGCAGCAGCGGTGGCGACCTGCTGGAGCGCCTCTATGCCAGTGCGCGACGTCCGGGAATGCGCGTGCTCAGCGCCGATGAGCCGGCACTTGCGGCGTCACTGGACGCAGCGCTGTTGCTGCTCGAGCGCGAACTGTTGCGGCATTACCCGCATCATCTGCAGCCATGGTCGCAGCCCTGTGGCGTGTGGGAACTGCGGGCGACGCTCGCGGCGCGCTATACCTCGTCGCCGACCCGTTGCTGGCAGGCGGACGAGGTATACATCGGCGCCGATTTGCGCGGGGTACTGGAAATCCTGATCGAGGTGCTGGGTCTCAAGGGCGCTGCGATCATCGTCGAATCCCCGTGTGACTGGCTGATCCTGCGGTTGTTGCAGGGGGCAGGCGTGAGGGTTCTCGAATTGCCATTCACGGCGGACGACGGCCTGGACCTGGCGTTGTTCGAGCACTTGCTCAGCACCGAGCCGGTGCAGCTGGCGTTGCTGTCATCCGGTGTCAGCCTGCCGTCCGGCGTAGTCCTGTCCACCCATGATCGCCTGCAGCTAGTGCGATTGCTGGACCAGCATGGCTGTTGGTTGTTAGAAAATGACAGCCATGGTGACCTCGGCTTCGGGCAGCCAATCACCGCGTTACGGGACCTGGCCAATCCCGAGCGGCTGATGGTGTTTTCCACGTTCGAGAAGATGCTCGGGCCGGAAGCGCCGTTTGGCTATTTGCTGTCGCGCCACCTCAGCGGCGAGCTGCAGCGCCAGTTCCTGTTGCGCGCATTCCGGTTGTCCTCTATCCGCCAGCGCGCGATTGCGCGGCTCTATCAAAGCGGGCGCATCGACCAGCATCTGCGGGAGTTGCGCCCGCAACTCAAAGAGCAGGCCCGGCTCATGGGCCTGCGGCTGGACACGCATCTGGGCAACCAGGTGAGCTACCGAATGCCCGCCGCTGGCGCGACCTTCTGGTTGCGCTCAGAGGCCCCGGTGGATATGCGCCAGGTGTTCCAGCGCCTGCTCACCCGGCACGTGGTGATTGCGCCGGGGGAGTTGTTCAGCCTCAGTGGCCTGCACTGCCAGCATCTGCGGCTGAGCCATGCCGTTGACGGCGCCCATAACCTGGAGAACGCCCTGGATGAACTGGCTCTGGCGCTCAGGCAGGCACAGACCGGCGCTGAATGAAATTTCGCTGATTGCTGTAGGATTTATAACGTCGCGGAGCAGTCCAAGTCCCAGTAAACTGCACTTTTTTCCGAATCCTTCTCTTTCCGAGGTTTATGCATGACTCTCAGTCCTTTTGCGGGCAAGCCGGCACCAGCTCAATTGCTGGTAGACATCCCGCGACTGGTAACGGCCTATTACACCGGCCAGCCTGATGCAGCGATCTCCACCCAGCGCGTCGCCTTTGGTACCTCCGGGCACCGCGGCAGCTCGTTCGACCTGAGCTTCAATGAATGGCACGTGCTTGCCATCAGCCAGGCCATTTGCCTGTACCGTGAAGCCCAGGGCATCAACGGCCCGCTGTTTGTCGGCCTCGACACCCACGCGTTGTCCACCCCGGCGGGCGCCAGTGCGCTGGAAGTGCTGGCCGCCAATGGCGTGCACGTGATGCTCGCCGAAGGCGATGAGTACACCCCGACACCGGCGATTTCCCACGCCATCATTTGCTACAACCGCGGCCGCACCAGTGGTTTGGCCGACGGCATCGTGATCACGCCGTCCCACAACCCGCCACAAAGCGGCGGCTACAAGTACAACCCGCCCAACGGCGGCCCGGCCGACACCCACATCACCAAGTGGATCGAAGCCAAGGCTAACGAACTGCTGGCCAATAAGCTGGCCGGGGTCAAGCGCATCACCCATGCCCAGGCGCTGAAGGCCGACACCACTCATCGCCACGACTACCTCAACACCTACGTGGCCGACCTGGTCAACGTCATCGACTTCGATGCCATCCGCAACGCTGGCTTGCGCCTGGGCGTCGATCCGCTGGGCGGAGCAGGGGTGCGCTACTGGTCGGCCATCGCCGAGCATCACCGCCTGAACCTCGACGTGGTGAACACCGAAGTGGATTCGACCTTCCGCTTCATGAGCGTCGACTGGGACGGCCAGATCCGCATGGACCCGTCCTCCAGCTACGCCATGCAGGGGTTGATCGGCCTCAAGGACCGTTATGACGTGGCCTTCGCCTGCGACCCGGACCACGACCGCCATGGCATCGTGACGCCGTCCGGTGGCTTGCTGGCGCCGAACAACTACCTGGCCGTGTCCATCGACTACCTGTTCCAGAACCGCCCCGAGTGGCGCGCTGATGCTGCGGTGGGCAAGACCGTGGTCAGCAGTGGCTTGATTGATCGCGTGGCCAAGCGCATTGGCCGTCGCCTGTACGAAGTGCCGGTGGGCTTCAAGTGGTTTGCCGATGGCCTGTTCGACGGTTCGCTGGGTTTTGGTGGCGAAGAAAGTGCCGGCGCCTCGTTCCTGCGCAAGGACGGCAGCGTGTGGAGCACTGACAAGGACGGCTTGATCCCGGCGCTGCTGGCGGCGGAAATGACCTCGCGCAAAGGCCAGGACCCAAGCCAGATTTATCGCGGGCTGACCGATGCACTGGGCGAGCCGTTCGCCATTCGGGTGGATGCCAAGGCGACTCCGGCGCAGAAGGCCTTGTTGGGCAAGCTGTCGCCAGACCAGGTGACGTCCACGCAGTTGGCCGGGGAAAGCATCCAGCAGATCCTCAGCCACGCGCCGGGCAATGACCAGGCGATCGGCGGGCTGAAAGTCATGACTGAAAACGGTTGGTTTGCCGCACGGCCATCGGGCACCGAGGACATCTACAAGATCTACGCCGAGAGCTTTATCGGCGAAGATCACCTCAAGCAACTGGTGGAAGAGGCCCAGGTGTTGGTGGACGGGGCGATCTCGGCTAACTGATACCCAACCTATGACTGATTAACCTGTGGCGAGGGAGCAAGCTCCCTCACCACATTCAAGCTCGGTCAGGCGAGGTCGACCAACACGATCTCGCTGTCCTCAACCGCTGTCACCCGCAGTACCTGCTCATCCTCAACCGCCACACCGTCTCGAGCTTGTGCACGCAAGCCATTGACTTCAATTACCCCGGTGGCCGGTACTAGGTACGCCCGGCGTCCGTTGTCCAGCCGATACTCGGCACTTTCACCGGCTTTCAGGTTTGCCGCTACCAAGCGTGCATCGGCCCGAATCCGCAGGCTTTCGCTGTCTCCGGCCTTGCCACTGGCCAGGGTCACAAACCCTTCGCGGTCACCCTTCGGAAACGGCTTAGCGCCCCACGACGGCGGCAAACCGGCCTCATTGGGAATGATCCAGATCTGGAAAATCTTGGTCGGCGTAGCTTCCAGGTTGTACTCGCTGTGGGCGATCCCGGTGCCGGCGCTCATTACCTGGACGTCGCCGGCCTCGGTGCGGCCCTGGTTGCCCAGGTTGTCGGCATGGCTGATGGCGCCCTCACGCACATAGGTGATGATTTCCATGTCCCGGTGGGGGTGCTGCGGGAAGCCGGTGCCCGGTGCGATGAGGTCATCGTTCCACACCCGCAGGTTGCCCCAGTGCATGCGCTTGGGGTCATGGTATTCGGCAAACGAGAAGTGGTGGTGAGCGTCCAGCCAACCGTGATTGGCGCCGCCCAGGGTGTTGAAAGGTCGAAGTTCAAGCATGATCGTCTCCTGTGGATGGGAGCCATCATCCAGCAGCGCCAGATCGATAAAAAGCGTAAAAAATGCTGGATTCCTATCGAATGCTTCGATGCCGATGCTCAGGACTTGTCTTCACTTCATCGCCTAACTGCATGAGCGCAAAGCAATTGGCTGGAACTGTGGGGCATTTGCGGCGACCATAGGGCTCTTGTCCGAGTTAAAGCATCGCAGGAGTCCGCGTGCCGCAACACACCCCCGATCTGCCTCCCGAACTGCGGCCACTGGCCGAAATGCCCCTGTTGAAACGGCTCGCCGCCCGATTATTCGGTCACGGCCTGACGCGCCTGAGGGCACAGCACCGTTTCTCATGGCTGCATGGCCAGGCCGACGGCTTTCGCAGTGGCCACACGGCCGGCGTGGAGTATGGCTATAAGGAAGGCAAGGCGGATGGTATCGAAGAAGGCCGCCAGGTCCTGCTGATTCGTGACTTCCGGCCGGATGAGCACACTGCGCCGGGTGTTGACGACAACCTGTTCGATGATTGGCGCCTGCCGCTGACCGCCGAGTTGAAAAAACGCATCAAGGCTGATGTGGCGCGCCTGCTGCCGGCCCATGCCCAGCCGAGTGCGGCGCAATGGAAGATGATCTTCAGCGATACGCCGTCCACCTCGGTGATCGCCGGCGCCGGCGCGGGTAAATCCACCTCGCTGGTGCTGCGTATCCTGCTGCTGACCCATTACCTGGGCTTCGAGCTGAGCTCGATGACGGTGGTGACCTTCACCCGTGAGTCGCGCAAGGACTTCATCAACAAGCTCATGGAAATTCTCGCCTTGTGGGGCCAACCCCTTGGTATGAAAGACGCGCAAGCGGTGGTGCGGACCTTTCACTCACGCATCCTGCCAATGGTGCGCAGCCTGCCGGGCCTTGAACGGCTGCAGGCGTTCGAGAACCTCAATGCGCGGACCGAAGCGGGTTTTGATGAGGCCGACAGCAACCCCTTCGAATTGCGGATCAACGACGCCCAGCGCCAGCAACTGAATGCCTGCTATCACCGGCTGCATGGCCGCCATGAACGCTTCCGCGAACTGATCGCTCCGCTCGCGCGCCATGCCCTGCAACTCAAGGAGCTGGAGCGCGATCACCCGGACGTGCAAAAGCGCGTGGCGGTGACCGAACTGGCGGCCAAGCGCGATGAAGAACTTTGCGATGTGATCGAAGACCTGTGGTTTCGTGCCGGCGCCTGGCCGATCAAGGGCATCGAGCCCAATCGCCAGACGTTCGATATCAACGGCGCGAAGTTTCACTGCCATGGCTACATTGCCGAACTGGATGCCTGGGTCGTACTGGGCTTCGACCCGCGGGAAAATGCCCAGGTCAGTCGACCCGGGTCCAAGCTGTCAGTACGTGCCGAATGGGCGGTAAAGCGAACCCTATTTCAAGCTTTCTGCCGTAAACCATTGATATGGCTAGAAAGCTACGAGTCTTCCAAGCGGCTTTTAAGCAGCCTGGCAGGTGACGCAACAGCGGGCCCGGGCTTCGATTACAAGGTCAAGGGCGAGCTGGGTTCGGCACCGTTGCTGGACAGCTTTGTTGCCGCAGCCGGGTTCATCGAGAACCTCGGGCTGGATGTGCCCACCGCCGTGGGCAAGATGAGTTTTGCCAAGGATGATCCAGACCGTTTTTACTTCGAGGCACTGAGCATTTTCTGGAAGGCCCTCGAAGATCACTTGCTGGACCAGTCGCCACCGGTCATGACCTACAACCGGATGTTCTCGCTGTTTGGCGAAAACACCCCGGAGAACCTGAAGTTGCTCAGCGACCCGCTGCTACGGCCGATGTCGCACCTGATGATCGACGAATTCCAGGACGTATCGCCGCAGATCGTCTCGTGGATCCGGGCCAGCCTGCGGGAGATCCGCAGCCGTGGGCCGGCCATGCACGTGGGGCGCGGGGCCCAGCGCTCTTCGCTGTTGTGCGTGGGCGATGACTGGCAGTCGATCTATGGCTGGCGTGGCAGTTCGCCCAAGTATTTCATGGAGTTCAACAAGGAGTTCCCGTCACCCACGACCACCCGGGTGATGCTGGGCGAGAACTACCGCAGCCATCAGCACGTGATCGATGCTGCCGAGCACATTGTGCGGGCGGCCCCAGCCATCAGCGGCAAGAAAGCCAAGGCCAGTGGAACCGCGAAGGAGTTGGTGCCGGTCACGGTGCGTGACCGTGACGATGCGGCGCTGGGCCAACAACTGCTGGCGCACTATCAAAAGGGTGACTCGGTATTAATGCTGTATCGAAAAAGCAGCGATAAGTCATTGATGCAAGAGCATATTCAGTCGGTAGTTAATGTGGATTCTAGTTTGTCGTACGGCAGCCGCCGGCTCAAGCAACTGACTTATCACAGCGCCAAGGGCTTGCAGGCGGATGCGGT
This sequence comes from Pseudomonas sp. K5002, assembly GCF_013386655.1. NCBI lineage: Bacteria > Pseudomonadati > Pseudomonadota > Gammaproteobacteria > Pseudomonadales > Pseudomonadaceae > Pseudomonas > Pseudomonas sp. K5002. Next base: position 7,499 of record NZ_JACARK010000038.1, read on the forward strand.
ATTCCTGCTGGGCGACTGCCAGCACTTGACCAGTTCGCCGTACAAGAACCAGGTCTACCGCATGGCAGGACTGGGCAAGGACGGCGATACCGAAGCTTACGACAGCGCGCAGAAAGACGAAGTGCTGCGCCTGGCCTACGTGGGCATTACCCGGGCGGTGAGCCATTGCTATTGGTATGTCGACGGCCAGGATGGCCAAGGGGTGAATGTGCCAAAGGCTTCGGACCGGGTTGCCGGGGACAAACCGTTTTTTGACGACCAGCGCATCAGCAAATCATAAGGGGTGACGTTGAATCCTGTGGTGAGGGAGCTTGCTCCCGCTGGAGTGCGCAGCGCTCCCAGGATTTTGGGGCTGCTACGCACCCCAGCGGGAGCAAGCTCCCTCGCCACAGGATACCTGCGTTGCCAGATCAAGCCCGTAGCGACAGCGGCGGCACAAACGACTCCAGTTCATCCTCAACCGCCTCGATGATCCGCTCCACGTCAGCAGCGTTCATCACCGTGGCGCAAGGGATACCGGCAATTGCAATCAGGGTTTCCCCGCTGGCGCGGTCGAACAGGCGGGCGATCATACTGCCGGGAGCATCCATGCTCGCCTCAAAGCCCATGGGATGAAAGTGCCAGCGCATCAACTGGCAGGCGTTGGGGAATGTCACTTTGTTCATGTTGCCCACCTTGTTCATTGAGCGCTTCCTTTAGCTCGCTGCAGGGGCGCCATGACCGTCACTGGTCCTGGCCGTCGTGAGCACTAAAAATAGCATTCGTTCGCATCGGGCATGGGAGTTTTTTCGTCCCGTCCGGCAGTTGTTTTCAATAACGTTGATATGGGTCACGTGCTGCGTGGTATTAAGCGAAAGGCCATTAGTCGGAAATATCAAATGGCCGTTGAGCGGGTACGGGCAGTTGGGCAAGCTGCCTCTTTTTTCACCGGCGTAGAGCGCTCAATGCAAGACATCATTCCGGATGACTCCCAGAAAACCCAAGCTACGGCCAAGCTGGTACTGCGTCACCATCTGTGCTGGCGGGATCGGGACCTGGATGGAGTGATGTCGTACTACCATCCGGACATCCAATACCACGATTTCTTCCAGAACCGCGTGGTGGGTGCCGGCGAGCTGCGCGAATACCTGCAAGCCAGCATGCCCCGTGGCGCCGACGAAGCGATCGAACACACCGACCGCATCCGCGCCGACGGCGACACCGCATTCATCCAATACCGCATCACCTTGCGTGGCGGCCAGGGCCTGGTGTCGTTTCGCACCAGCGAAGCGATTACCGTGCGCGATGGCTTGATCTGGCGGGTCAACGAGTACGCCTCCCTGGTCCACGAGCAGTCTGCCAGCCGCCGCGAGACCACACGCCCGACCGTCAGCCGCCTGGGCCTGTCGCCGCAGCAACTGAGCTACATGGCCAACGACCTGCAACAGTACTTCGAGCGCCAGCAACCCTATCTGGACCCCGAACTGGACCTGCAACGGGTGGCGAAGGAGTGCGGGTACAGCCGCAACCAGATTTCCTACCTGTTGAACCAGGTGCTGGGGCAAAGTTTTTATCGCTACGTCAACCAGGCACGCCTCCAGCATTTGCTGGCTGCACTGGAAATGGCCGCGCCGCCGATCCGCATCGACGAACTGGCGTTTGCCGCCGGGGTCGACCCGGTGGAGTACCGCCTGCGTTACCTGAAGGACGAGCGCGCCATCGACCTGGTGAAATCCACCGCCGAACGCGCCAACTGGGCACCGCGTACCGCGCCGATGCAAACCGCGAATGAGGACCACCTGCTGCGTGGTCGGGGCTTTGCCTACGCGCGCTACATCCACAGCAAGTTTCCCGGCTTCGGCGCGGCGTGGGCGGCGTGGGTCGCGGACGTGGCCATCGACAAGCAGACCGGCGATGTCTCGGTGACGCGGGTGGTGATCGGGCATGACTCGGGGATGATGATCAACCCCGCAGGGGTGCAGCATCAGATCCACGGCAATGTGATCCAGTCCACCAGCCGTGTGCTCAAGGAACGCGTGACCTTTGAAGAGTCGACCGTGGCGAGCAAGGAGTGGGGCGGTTATCCGATCCTGACCTTCCCGGAAGTGCCGCAGATCGACGTACTGATGATGCCGCGCCAGGACCAGCCCCCGATGGGCGCCGGTGAGTCGGCCTCGGTGCCCAGCGCGGCGGCGATTGCCAATGCGATCTATGACGCCACCGGCATCCGTTTTCGCGAGCTGCCGATTACCCCCGAGCGGGTATTGGCGGCGCTGAATGCAGGCACCCTGGGCGAGCCGGCGAAGTCCCCGGAAAAGCGCCGCAAATGGTTGTTCGGCTCATTGTTCGCCGCCTTTGGCGCGGTGCTGGGCATGGCTGCTACCGCGTGGCCGTTTCACAGCGAAATTGCCCCGATTGCACCGCCCAGTGCAGGCACCTGGTCCAAGGCCACCCTGGAGCGCGGGCGCTTGCTGGCCGCCGTGGGGGATTGCGCGGTGTGCCACACGGCACCGGGCGGTGCCACCAATGCCGGCGGGCTGGCGATGCATACGCCGTTCGGCACCCTTTACAGCAGCAACATCACCCCGGATGAGAAAACCGGGATTGGCAACTGGTCCTACCCGGCGTTCGAGCGGGCGATGCGCGACGGCATTGGCCGCGACGGGCGCAACCTGTACCCGGCGTTTCCCTATACGGCGTTTCGCAATATCAACGATGCCGACATGCAGGCGCTGTATGCCTACCTGATGTCCCAGGCGCCGGTGAGCCAGGCACCGGTGCCGAATGCGATGAAGTTTCCGTTCAATATCCGGCCGTTGATGGCCGGCTGGAATGCGCTGTTCCTGCGCCGCGGAGAAATCAGCGTGCAGCCACAGCGCAGCGAGCAATGGAATCGTGGCGCTTACCTGGTCAACGGTTTGGGGCACTGCGCGGCGTGCCATTCGCCGCGCAACCTGATGGGGGCGGAGAAGGGCGGCAAGGCGTTCCTCGCGGGCGGCAGGGTGGATGGTTGGGAAGCGCCGGCCTTGAATGGCTTGTCCAAGGCGCCGACGCCGTGGACCGAAGACCAATTGTTCAGCTACCTGAGCACTGGTTATTCCGATGCCCATGGCGTGGCAACTGGGCCGATGGGACCGGTCGTGACTGAACTGGCGAAACTGCCCAAGACCGACATCCGCGCGATGGCGGTGTACCTGGCTTCGCTGAACGACAGCGGCGCCGCCGAAGCGCAGGTGGTGGCAGCTGCGACGGTGCCCAATGCCAATGGGCGACGGGTATTCGAAGGTTCATGCAAGGCCTGCCATGCCGACGGACAGGGCCCGAAGCTGTTCGGCGTCAGCCCGTCACTGGCGACCAATACCAATGTGCACAGCGATCAACCGGACAACCTGATCAAGGTGATTTTGCAAGGGATCAGCACTCCGGCGACCAAGGATCTGGGTTACATGCCGGCGTTCAAGGACAGTTTGTCGAACACCCAAGTGGCGGAATTGGCCGCATACCTGCGCGGGCGCTTCGCACCCCATGCACCGCAGTGGGAAGGCCTGGAGCAAACCGTGGCACACCTGCGAGCCAATCCCGGTACCCATTGATTCACACGGTCAAAAAATGTGGGANNCCCGCTCCCACATTTAGATCCAGGTTCTACCGTTGGATGGGCGGTGTCACGCATACCCCGCGCAACACCAGATCACTGATAAACCCCAGCCAATCCCGCTGCTGGGTCTTATCCGCCAAATCCTCCCCCAAAAACGAACTCAGCGTGTGCTGGTTGGAGTTATAGAAGTAGCACAACGAAGCAATCATCAAGTACACATGCTTGATGTCCACATCTTCACGAAACAGCCCTTGGGCCTGGCCCGCCTCAATGATCGGCCGCAACACCCCAACCGCCTCCCCGGACAACCGCCGCAGTTCACCCGACTGCTTCGCATGCTTGCCCTGGTGCAGGTTCTCGATGCTCAGGATCGCCACAAACTCGGGATGCTTGACGTAGTAATTCCAGATAAACCCCACCAGCGCCTGCA
>NZ_JACARK010000038.1:11534-12105 GCF_013386655.1 Pseudomonas sp. K5002
TTGCTGCCGAAGTAGTAATACAGCATGCGGTCGTTGGAGTCGGCCTCGCGGGAAATGCTTTCCACACGCCCGCCGGAATAGCCGTCGCGGGTGAAGACCTTGACCGCCGCCTGGAGAATCCGCGCGCGGGTCTGGTCGGCTTGCTGGGCACGGATACCGGTCTTCTTGATCACCATTGACAAGCCTCTGCTGCACCGCGTAAAGGCCCGGAATATAGCATGGGCATTATTCCGTTACCGACAGGCTCTGTCACAAACGCGGCATAACGCTGGGGCTTGGATCGGAAACGTATTACTTTCTAGTTCTTCTAATAAACAGAGTATGCAGGGATGAAATACCAACCGTTTACCCGAACTTTGATTGCCACCGCGCTGGTGCTGACTGTCAGCGGCGTGCAGGCGGCCTCCCAGGCCCCGGTGGCTGGCGAAAATGGCATGGTGGTCACCGCCCAGCATCTGGCGACCCATGTGGGCGTGGATGTGCTCAAGGCCGGCGGCAACGCCGTGGATGCGGCGGTGGCGGTGGGCTACGCCCTGGCCGTGGTGTACCCGGCAGCCGGCAACCTCGGCGG
>NZ_JACARK010000380.1:0-19353 GCF_013386655.1 Pseudomonas sp. K5002
GGTTTTGCGCCCCCCCCCCCGCTCCCACAGAAAAGCAGATCTGTTTTCGCTCTGGTCTTTGCTTTTAACACTCAAGCCCGCCGGGAGGCCGCTGTGCTCTTGCTTTTGATTTTAATCTGACTGCCCCAATAAGTCCGAGGCCGAACGCAGGTATTGCGGAGCGGCGGCCCGCGGAGCAATGCCGTTTGGTGGACTTTGCCGCTTTTGCAAAGTGACTCGCTGTAAGAGCGAAACCATACGCCGCCGTTACCCAAATAACGGATATGTACCCAATCACTGAGCTGGCTTGCAGGCATGGCATCAGGTTTTTGCAGCCAACTCCCGCAGCACCTTGAGCAATGTGGTCTCACCCTTAACCACGTCCGCCTGCTCAAAGCAGATCCAACCTTCGTTAAACCCATCAATCATGCGCATGCGCGGCATTGGATTCTGCGCGCCTTGCTCACGAAACATCGGCTCCCACGCATCGCGAGACACCACCTGTGCTGTCACACCACGACCAAGCACTTCGGTCAACGTGCGAGCGATGTCGTTCGGGCTGACCCATTGGCCTTCCAGCTCAACTACCCGACGCCCGCTCCAGTGTTGCTGCAACAATTGCGCAGCGAGGCGGCCGACGTCGGCGGTGGCGATCATCGGTACGGTCTTATCCAGCGGTTGCAGGAAGCTGTGGATCACTCCGTGTTCACGGGCGGTGGCTACGTCGTAGGCGGCGTTTTCCATGAACCAGCCCGGACGCAAAAAGGTCACCGGCACGTTCAACGCGCTCAGCGCCTGTTCCATCAAGGTGCGCTGGGTCAGCAGGTTAAGGTGTTCGGCCTGGGCGCCAATGGTCGACAGGCACACCACTTTTTGCGGTGCCGCCGCCTCGATGGCCTGAGCGACGGCGGCAATCACCTTGCGCGCCTCGGGAAAACCCGGCTCCGGGTCGAAATCCGAAGGCGGCAGGATGAACACGCCGGTGGCGCCCTTGAACGCGTCGGTAAGCGTAGCGGCGTCGTCCATATTGGCGATGGCGACCTCGCAACCAAGGGCGGCCCATACGGCGCCTTTGCTGGCATCGCGAATGACTGCGCGCACGGGTTGACGATCGTTGAGGAGAAAGCGCGCGAGGGCGCCGCCGACTTTGCCTGTGATTCCGGTGATGACATACATGGTGTTTACGCCTGTTGTTCCAATGTGTGGATCAAGCATAAACACCGCCCTGGATTGACAGAATAGCGATCCCGTCACTGCATCAGTGACTCAAAATCACGAATCACCCAGCGGTGGCAGCCGGCGCTTTACCGGGGTTTTCTTGACGATGGCCGTGTTGGTTTCGGCGTACGCGTTGAGCCGGTCAAGCAGGGTGTCCAGTTGGTCCATGGTGCGCACATGTAGGCGTGCGATGAAGCAGTCATCGCCGGTCACCTTGTCGCATTCGGTGAACTCGGGGATCGCCTGGATCTGGCGCTCCACCTCCTGCAGTTTCCCGGGCAGTGGGCGGATGCGCACGATGGCTTGCAGCAGATAGCCAAAATGTTTGGGGTCGATGTCCACGGTGTAGTTCTTCAACACGCCACGCTCTTCCAGCCGTCGCAACCGCTCGCCGACGCTGGGGGAGGACAGGCCGGTGATACCCGCCAAGGCCTTGAGGGACAGGCGCGAATCGTCCATCAGCGCGGCGATCAGTTGCTGGTCAATGCTGTCAATCATGGTCGCTCCGAAAGCGATTGCTCAGGTTTGCCTAATAAGAATAGGCGAAATGAAAGGTTCGCCTTATTTAGAATATGGAGTCGCTATAGGCCAGATTGCCATAATTGAGCCTCACTTGAGGAGCTCAATCATGGACAAATCCATACGTCGCGGTTCATGGGAAATGGTCGCCGCCATGCTCATATCCGGCACCATCGGCTGGTTCGTGCTGGTGTCGGGAGTGCCGGTGGTGGAAGTGGTGTTCTGGCGCTGCGTGATCGGCGCGCTGACGTTGCTGGTGGTGTGCTGGCTGCTCGGCTATCTGCGCCTGGACTTGCTGGACTACCGCAAACTCGGGCTGGCGATGCTCAGCGGCGTGGCGATCGTGGGTAATTGGTTGCTGCTGTTCGAGTCCTACGCCAGGGCATCCATCTCCATCAGCACGGCGGTGTATAACGTCCAGCCGTTTATGTTGGTGATGCTGGCGGCGGTGTTCCTGGGGGAGAAAATCACCTTGCAAAAACTTGCCTGGTTGAGCGTGGCTTTCGTCGGGATGCTGGCGATTGTCACCGCTCATGGCAGTCAGCAAAACACTGGGGATGACTACCTGGCGGGTGTGGCATTGGCCCTGGGCGCGGCGTTTCTGTATGCGATTGCGGCGCTGATCATCAAGCGCCTGAAGGAAGTGCCGCCCCATTTGATGGCGTTGATTCAGGTGAGCACGGGTGCCTTGCTGCTGGCACCGCTGATGCAGTGGCACAGCCTGTCTGCATCGATGGATGCTTGGGCGGCACTGTTGACGCTGGGCGTGGTGCATACCGGCTTGATGTACGTATTGCTGTATGGCGCGATCCAGAAGTTACCGACGGCAATCACCGGCGCGCTGTCGTTTATCTACCCGATCGCGGCAATCTTCGTCGACTGGATTGCCTTCGGGCATCGCCTGGGCTGGATGCAATGGCTGGGCGTGGCGGCGATTTTGCTGGCGGCGGCGGGATTGCAGCGGGGTTGGTGGTGGCGTTCGAAAACAGTGATGAGCGTCACGCCGTAGCATGACGCTCACCCGCGACTCAATGTGCGCCGCGCGGGATGGTCTTGAGCAGGTCATCCGGGCTGATATAACCCACCACGCTGCCCGGTTGCGGCAGGCCGAGGATGTGGCCCTTGATCTTGCCGATCACGTGCATCTCGCAAGGCTTGCAGTCGAACTTCAGCGTCAGCACTTCGTCGCCGTGGATCAACTGCATCGGCGCGACCTTGGTCTTCACCCCCGTCACCCCCTTGGCCTGTTTGGGGCACAGGTTGAACGAGAACCGCAGGCAGTGCTTGGTGATCATCACCGGCACTTCGCCGGTTTCTTCGTGGGCTTCATACGCCGCATCGATCAGTTGCACACCGTGACGGTGATAGAAGTCGCGGGCCTTCTGGTTGTAGACGTTGGCCAGGAACGACAGGTGCGATTCCGGATACACCGGCGGCGGCGTGGTTTCCGCCTTGCGGCCGCCCCGTGGATGAGCCTGGATACGCGCCTCGGTCAGCGCCTCGATCACTTCACGGCGCAGGGCCTTGAGCTGCGAGTTCGGGATGAAGAACGCCTGCGGCGCATCCAGCTCGATCGCAGTGGCGTGGTACTGGGTGGTGCCCAGTTGGCCCAGCAGGTCACGCAGGGTTTCCAGGGCCTGTTCCGGCTTGTTGGCCACGCCAAACGGGCCGGGCAGGGCAACGCTGGCGCTGATGCCTTCTTCGCTGGTGACGGTCAGTTCCAGGCGGTCTTCCTGCAGGCGAGCCGCCCAGGACACACCAATACGGCGCTCGGCGGAAGTCTTGAGCAGCGCCTGCTGCCAGTTATGGTCCAGGTTGCGGTTCAACGGATGATTCGGCCGCAGTTGATGCAGGCCGGCCGGCATCTCGTTGGGTTCGACGCGGTAGCGATAGCGCTTCTCGCCGTCTTCTTCGAACTCACCTTTTGGCTCGGCGATGTTCGCGCGGAAACCCACCACTTCACGCTTGATCAGCACATTGAGGCCGTCGCCATTGGACAGCGGCTCATGGGTGACCACTTGCAAGTCACGCTTGCCGGCTTTTTCCACCACACCCACCGGCAGGCCGGTAAAGGTCGGGGTGTCGAAGGCGCCAATGTCGACCTTGCGGTCGGTGACGAAGTAGTCGGTGCTGCCACGGTGGAAGGTCTTTTCCGGGTCCGGCAGGAAGAAATGCGCGGTGCGGCCGCTGGAAGCGCGAGCCAGGTCCGGACGGTCTTCGAGGATCTCGTCGAGGCGCTGACGGTAATAGGCGGTGATGTTCTTCACATAACCCATGTCCTTGTAGCGGCCTTCGATCTTGAACGAACGCACGCCGGCATCCACCAGGGCGCGCAGGTTGGCGCTCTGGTTGTTGTCTTTCATCGACAACAGGTGCTTTTCAAAGGCAACCACACGGCCCTGGTCATCCTTCAGGGTGTAGGGCAGGCGGCAGGCCTGGGAGCAATCGCCACGGTTGGCGCTGCGGCCATTCTGGGCGTGGGAGATGTTGCACTGGCCGGAGAAGGCCACGCACAACGCACCGTGGATAAAGAACTCGATGGCGGCATCGGTTTCATCGGCAATCGCACGGATTTCCTGCAGGTTCAGCTCACGGGCCAACACCAGCTGCGAAAAACCGGCCTGGTCGAGGAACTTGGCCCGGCCCAGGGTGCGGATGTCGGTCTGGGTGCTGGCATGCAGTTCGATGGGCGGGATATCCAGCTCCATCACCCCCAGGTCCTGGACGATCAGCGCGTCGACGCCGGCATCGTAAAGCTCGTGGATCAGCTTGCGCGCCGGCTCAAGCTCGTTGTCGTGCAGGATCGTGTTGATGGTGGTGAACACCCGCGCATGGTAGCGCCGAGCGAACTCCACCAACTGCGCGATATCGCTCACGTCGTTGCAGGCGTTATGGCGCGCGCCGAAACTCGGGCCGCCGATGTACACGGCGTCGGCGCCATGCAGGATGGCCTCGCGGGCGATGGCAACATCGCGCGCAGGGCTGAGCAATTCCAGGTGATGCTTGGGCAAGGACATAGTTTTTTTAGTCAGGCTTGTCACGGAGGCGGGCATTGTAGCTGCGAAATGCCCGACCGGCACCCGCGAGTTGCCCGGTGGCAGATGCTTTGCGTGGGAAATTTCCTACATATTGGCAGGCGACTTCCTTCGCTGAAGGTTACGCCACCTCGCCATTATTAAGGCCTTCGAGTCTGCAAAACGGTTGATGACGATGGCCCCACCACGTGTCCTGGTTATGGAAAACCACAGTTCCCAGCGCAGCGCCCTGGTCAATATGTTGCGACGGCTCGGGGTGCGGGAGGTGTTGCAAGCCAGCAATAGCGAACAGGCAATAATCCAGATGCAGCGCACGGGCGGCGTGGATATCGTGCTTTGCAACCTGGGGGACAAGGGCTCCGAGCAGGTGGAATTTCTGCGCTATGCCAGCCAGATCGGCCTGGTGCAGGCCGTTGGATTGTCCAATGAGCTGCGCCCGGAGTTGCGCCGGGCCCTGGGGCATCTGGAGTTTTTATCGGGTGTGCAGCTGTTGGGTATCTTGAGCACGCCGTTGCAACTGCCGGCACTGGATCACTTGCTTAAACGCTATCGCGCGGCACCGCCGCCCGTACTCAACCCCGCGAGCCGGGTCCCATTGCCCAGCGAAGAAGAGATCCAACTGGGACTGGCCCTGGGCGAGTTCCGCGGCTGGTTCCAGCCCAAGCGGATGATGAACGATGGCAGCCTCGCAGGCGTCGAGGCGCTGGTACGCTGGGAACATCCGGCCCGGGGCTTGCTGCTGCCCAAGGATTTCCTCGCGGCAGTGCTGGCCTATGACCTGATTGATGAAATGTTCAAGCAACTGCTGGAGCAAGGTCTGAAATTGCTCGCCGTGCTGCATCGCCAGGGCGCCGTGCTGGAAATGTCGTTCAACCTGCATGCATCCCAACTGGCCCGCCACGGCCTGATCGAGCATATCCAGGGTGCCCTGCAACGCCACGGCCTGTGCGCTTCGGTGCTGGTGTTCGAGCTGGCCGAAAACGGCTTGCTGGACCTGCAGCCGCCGACCCAGGAAAACCTGCTGCGCCTGCGCTTGATGGGCTGCGGCTTGTCGATTGATGATTTCGGCGTGGGGTTTTCGTCACTCAAGCTGCTGTGCCAGTTGCCGTTCAACCAGATCAAGCTCGATGGCGACCTTATCCGCACCCTCAACGAACCACGCAGCCAGGCCATGGTCGGCAGCACCCTGGCGCTGGCCCGCTCGCTGGACATGAGCCTGGTGATCGAAGGCGTCAGCAACCGGCATATTCGCGACGCGCTGATCAGCCTGGGCTGCGAGGTGGGGCAGGGTTTTTTCCTGGCCCGGCCGATGACCGGCCACGACCTGCTGCATTGGCTGGCGCGGGAAGATGTGCAGCCGTTAAGTTCGCCGGTGGGCTAGGCGGCAAAACTTCAGAATTTTCCTACACTTCAGTCGTGTTCGTGTAACTTGAGCGAGGCGTCGGCTGGTCGCTTATCCATCGTTTTGCGTCACAGGTGCTTCTGTCACCGGAGCTTTCCGGCGCGCCTTACAGGAGGTTACATGTATACCGCTTTGGTTGTGGACGACCATCCCTTCATTCGCTCTTCCGTCAAAATGCTGCTCAGCCAGGTTCAGTTCGAAGTAGTCGCCGAGGCCGATAATGGCGCCGATGCGGTGCAACTGGCCCGGGAGCATGTGCCCGACCTGATCATTCTCGACATCGGCATGCCCAAGCTCGATGGCCTTGAAGTGCTCAACCGCATCGCATCCCTGCGCCTGCCGAGCAAAATCCTCGTGTTCACCTCTCAGTCGGCACTGTTCTATTCCATGCGCTGCATGAAAGCCGGTGCGGCCGGGTTCATTTCCAAGACGAACGACATGGAGGAGGTGACCAAGGCGATCAAGGCGGTGATGGACGGCTACACCTTCTTCCCCAACCTGGCCCACAGCTCGGTACGGCGCAGTGATCTGGAAGCCACTGATCATGATCTGATCCAGAACCTCTCTGACCGCGAATTGACCATCCTGCAACAACTGTCCCAGGGCTTGACCAACAAGGAAATTGGCGACGCCATGCTGATCAGCAACAAGACGGTCAGTACCTACAAGACGCGCCTGATCGAAAAACTCAACGTCAAATCGGTGGTGTATCTGGCCGATTTTGCCAAGCGCAACAACCTCATCTGAATGAACACACTTCTTCGACACGGCCTGCTGGGTTTCCTGTTGCTCTGCGGCCTGGGCAACGCCCTGGCGGCGCCGCAAATGCTCAAGCTGCACGGGCGTTCCGACGTCAGCGACTACAGTGTGGGCCTCGACGAGGCCGACTGGAGATGGCTGCGCGGCAAAGGCACGCTGGTGCTCGGCTCGTCGGCGCCGGACTACTCGCCGTTCAGCATCACCAGCAATCGCCATGACTACGAAGGCATCACGGCCGACTACGCGCAGTTGATGGAGCAGTTGCTACACGTGAAAGTGCGGGTGCAACGGTATGCCTCACGCAATGAGGTGTTGGCTGCGCTCAAGGCGGGTGATGTCGATATGCTGGGCAGCTCCAACGGTTTTGAGGCAGCCGACCCGCAGCTTCAACTTTCCGACGCCTATGCCGAGGATCAGCCGACCCTGGTCAGCCGGGTCGGTGACAGCCAGAACCTCGACCCGGAACTGGCCGGCAAGCGTGTGGCGATGCTCTATCACTATCTGCCGCCCAAAGCGGTCGAAGACTTCTACCCCAAGGCCAGCTTGCAGCTTTACCCGTCCACCCTCAGCGCCATCGGCGCCGTGGCATTCGGCCAGGCCGACGTATACCTGGGCGATGCGATCAGCGCCAATTATCTGATCAACCGCAACTACCTGAACAACGTGCAACTGGCCGACTTCTCACGCATGGAGGTCAGCAATTTTTCCTTTTCGGTCAAGCGCGACAACACGCGCCTGCTGCGGATTATCAATGCGTCACTGGCGGCGATCCCGGTCACCGAGCGCCAGACCATCCTGCGCCGCTGGAGCGCCGGGGGTGCAAGCATGCCAGGCCAGCATCCGCTGCATTTCAGTGTCAGTGAACAGCGCTGGCTGGACAAAAATCCCCGATTGCGCGTGGCGATTGATGAAGACTTCCTGCCGATGTCGTTCTACAGCGCCGAAGGCGAATTCCGCGGCATCAGTGCCGACGTCCTGGCCAAGGTGGCCCTGCGCACGGGCTTGAAGTTCGATATCCAGCGGGTGAGTTCGGTGCGCGAGATGATCGACGCCATCACCAGCAACAAGGCCGACCTGCTCATCACCATCACCCCCAGCGAGGAGCGCGAAGCGGTCCTGCGCTTTACCCGTCCGTACCTGGCCACGCCCTTTGTCCTGGTCACTCGTACTGCACCGAGCAGCCCCAATACCTTGGACGATATGCACGGCAAGCGCCTGGCGGTGATCAGCGGTGATTCCAGCCGCGACATGCTGACCGAGCAATACCCGGACATCCGCCTGGTAGATGCCGACAGCGCCCATGACGCCATGGAGAAAGTCGCCAATGGCGAGGCCGATGCGGCAGTCAATTCGCTGATTACCGCGCGCTATATGATTTCCCGGCAATACCGTGACCGCTTGCGTATCACCAGCACCGTGGGTGTAACCAACTCGCGCATGGCCTTTGCCACGGCCCGCGGCTCGCTGGAATTGTTCTCGATCCTGGACAAGGCGCTGCTCAGCATCGCCCCCGAGGAAATGGACGAGTTGACCAATCGCTGGCGCAGCGAAGTGGTGGTAGGCGACAGCTACTGGCTGCGCAACCGCAGCGCAATTATCCAGGGCTTTGGGATTGCCGCCGTGTTGCTGGTGACTGCCCTGGGCTGGATCGCCTACCTGCGGATGTTGATGCGCAAGCGCAAGCAGGCCGAGCAGGCGTTGAGCGATCAGGTTGAGTTCATGCGAGTCTTGATCAACGGCACGCCGCACCCGATCTATGTGCGTGATCGCCAGGGCAAGTTGCTGATCTGCAACAGTGGTTACCTGGAAGTGTTCCAGGTGGAACGCGAGCAGGTGATCGGCAAGACCGTATTGGACGGTGTGCTGGGCGACCCGGATGAGGCCGCCGCATATCACCGGGATTACCTGCAAGTGATGGAAAGCGGTGAGGCGCAGTTGCAGGATCGCAGCCTGATCATGCCCGATGGCCGCGTACTGACCATTTACCACTGGATGCTGCCATACCGTAGCAGCACCGGCGAAGTCAGCGGCATGATTGCCGGCTGGATTGATATCAGCGAGCGCCAGCGCCTGCTGGAGGACGTTCACGCCGCCAATCGCGCCAAGACCACCTTCCTGGCGACCATGAGCCATGAGATCCGCACACCGATGAACGCGGTGATCGGCATGCTCGAGCTGGCGACGAAAAAGGCTGACCAGGGCGTAATGGATCGCTTCGCGATTGATGTCGCATCCGGCGCAGCACGCGGCTTGCTGGACCTGATCGGCGACATCCTCGACATTGCCCGCATCGAGTCCGGGCGTCTGTCCCTGAACCCCGAGCGCGCCAACCTGCGGGAGTTGTTGGAGTCGGTGGTGCGCATTTTCGAAGGCCTGGCACGGCAGAAACAGCTGCAACTGCAACTCGACCTGGATGCCGGCGTCAACCGTGATGTGTTGATCGACCCGCTGCGCTTCAAGCAGATCGTGTCCAACCTGTTGAGCAACGCCATCAAGTTCACCGCCCAGGGCCACGTGCGCTTGAGTGTGCGAACGGAGGCGGGCAAGGAACAGTTGGGCGTAAGGCTGCAGGTGGAAGACTCGGGCATGGGCATTGGCGAAGAGGACCAGAAACGCCTGTTCAGCCCCTTTACCCAGGCCAGCAACAATGACCAGTCCGCACGTAGCGGCTCCGGCCTGGGTTTGGTCATCAGCCGCACACTCTGCGAAATGATGGGCGGGCGACTGACCCTCGACAGCACCTTGGGCCAGGGCACGCGCATCGACGTGAGGCTGGACCTGACCACCCTTGAGCCGTTGGCAGACAATGCTCCCGTCGAGGACGAGCCGACAGTAATGAGCCACGCGTTGAACATTTTGGTGATTGATGATTACCCGGCCAACCGTCAGTTACTGACCCAGCAACTCAACTATCTGGGCCACCGGGTCGAGGATGCCGAGGACGGTGCCCATGGCTTGCGGGCCTGGCGCAACGGGCAATTCGACGTGGTGATCACTGACTGCAATATGCCCCTGATGAACGGCTACGAACTGGCCCGGGCCATTCGTGCCGACGAGGCGGCCCGTGGATTGCCACCGAGCCTGATCCTTGGTTTTACCGCCAATGCACAGCCGGAAGAGAAGGGCCGGTGCCTGGCCGCCGGCATGGATGACTGCCTGTTCAAGCCCATCAGCCTCAAGGATTTGAGCGCGCGCCTGGCAGGCCTGGCAACGGAGCCGGGGAGTGGACACCCAGGATTTGCTGCAGATGACGATATTGACCTGACCAGCGTCGAGCACCTGGCCGGTGGCAACATTGCTTCGATCAAAAGCTTGTTGGGTGACCTCGCCGCCAGCAATGAGCAGGACATGGCGCGCCTGATGCAACTGTTCACCCGCCACGACCTGCAAGGCCTGGCGGACATCGCGCATCGGGTCAAAGGGGGCGCGCGGATCATCAAGGCCCGAGTACTGATCCGCTGCTGCGAAGACCTGGAAGCCGCCACCCGACAAGCAGACTCCATGCGACTGACCGAGACAGTGGATGCATTGCATCAACAGATGGAGCAACTCGGCGAACGGCTGGAGCGCTACCTCGCCTGAACCTCAGGCGAGTTGGCAATCTCTTTGCGTGGGAATTTTCCTACAAGTCTCAGGGCTAGATACTACGTCCCCAATCCCTGAAGCCTCCGATCATGGACCCGTCGCTCAACGCCGCTGGTTTGTTCCATTACTGGACGCATTCCGCACCAGGCAAACCATTCAGGCATTCGCGACGGCTTTTATCCTTTGATTTGGAGCTGTTCCATGAATCGCAAAGTCTTGGCGATCGCTGCACTGATTTCCACGGGTGCCGTCCAATTCGCTCACGCCTCTGATGGCACCATCAACTTCAACGGTGAACTGCGCAACCAGACCTGCACCATCGCCGTTGACGGCGTTGTCACCCCGGCCGTGGCCACAGTTACATTGCCAACCATTTCCACCGGTCTGCTGACCACCGTTGGCGAAGTCGCTGGCCAAACGGGTTTCAATATCCAGTTGACCAACTGTGTCGGCACCGCAACCACCGCAGCGGCATTCTTCGAAGCCGGTACCAGCGTCGATCCCGTCAGCTTCAACCTGCGCAATATGACCGGCACTGCCACCAACGTTCAACTGCAACTGGTGGACAACTCCAACGGTTCGGTGATCCAGGCCGGCAACACCAACCAGCGCACCAACACCTCCCGCAACACCATCGATGCCAGCGGCGCCGCCAACATGCCGTATGCCGTGCAGTACATCGCCCAGGGTGCCACCACCCCGGGCACGGTGATCGGCTCGGTCACGTACTCCATCGACTACCAATAAGCCCGGCCCTGACGCGCACCCGCGATACGACGCGGTGCGCGTCAGAACCACCGTAGAGGTGCGTGATGTCCTATTTGAAACTTCGCCGTCTCGGTGCCTTGGCACTGCTGGCAAGCCTGGCCTGTTCCCAGGCCACCGCTGGTGTGGTGATCACCGGTACTCGTCTGGTTTACCCCGCGAGCCAGAAGGAAATCACCGTTAAATTGAACAACAACGGCACCCGCCCGGTGCTGGTGCAGTCGTGGGTCGACAGTGGCGACCTGGAGTCCAGCCCGAGCCGCGCACGTGCGCCGTTTGTGCTGTCGCCACCGGTGTCGCGTATCGACCCGAGCAAGGGCCAGAGCCTGCGTCTGATGTATACCGGTACGGCGTTGCCCACCAACCAAGAGTCGGTGTTCTGGCTCAACGTTCTAGAGATCCCGCCGAAAGCCGAAGGCCCGGTGGACCTGAACGTATTGCAGATGGCCTTCCGTTCGCGGATCAAGATTTTTTATCGGCCAGACAACTTGCCAGGCAGCGCCGCCGAGGCCATCAGCCAGGTGCAATGGTCGCTGGAACAGCAAGGCAAGGGCTTTGCGCTGAAAGCCTACAACCCCAGCGCATTCCACGTCTCCCAGGTGGAGTTGAGCCTGGTGGCGGGCGGGCAACGCTACACCAGTGAAAACGGCATGGTCGGTCCAGGGGAGACCCGGATGTTCCCGCTACCGAACTTGAAGGCGCGGCCCGGGAGTGGGGCGGCGGTAGAGTTCAACGCCATCAACGACTACGGCGCGTTACTGCCAACCCGCCAGGCACTTAAACCCTGATCCCGATGTGAGCCTTTCTGCCCACGAGTGACTTATGACGACGTTCTCCAGCCCTGGTACTGACCTGCGGGCACGGCAGCGCTTTGCCTTGAATCCGTTGACAGTGCTTATTCTAAATGCCTTCGTCCTGGGGCCCGGCGCATTGCTGGCCCAGGATGCACATGCCGATGAAGAGGTACAGTTCAACGACGTATTCCTGCCCCAAGACTCCCGCAGTCTCGACCTGAGCCCTTACCAGAAAGGCAATCCGGTGCTGCCGGGCGAATACCGCGCTGACGTTGCAGTCAACGGTCGCCTGGTGACCCGTCAAGACATCCGTATTGAAGCCGAAACCGATGGCAGCAGCCCGGTGGTGTGTGTCAATAAAGCAGTATTGGAGATGATCGGCGTCGACCTGCGCCGCCTGACACCAGAGGCCACTGTTGAGCTGGAAAGCGGTAAGCAGTGCCTGGAACTGGCGCGGCTGATCGACGGCGCAACCGCTGCATTCTCGCCGTCTACCCAGTTGCTCGACATCAGCATTCCGCAGATTGCCCTGCGCCGTGATGCGCGCAATGCCGTCAGTCCGGAGTTGTGGGACCGGGGCGTTACCGCCGCGATGTTGAGCTACACCCTGAACGCCAACCACAACCAGACCCGCACCGGTAACTACGACACGGCGTATTTGGGCCTGAATGCCGGGTTTAACCTGGGCGATTGGCGTTTGCGCCATAACGGTTCGCTGAACTGGCAGAAAGACAGTGGCCAGACTTATCAGACGCTCAATACCTATGCCCAGCGCGACATTACGTCGCTGAAAAGCCAGCTGACCGTGGGCGAGGCCAACACCAGCGGCGAAATTTTTGACACCCTGGCTTATCGCGGGGTGCAACTGGGCACCGACGATCGCATGTTGCCCGAATCCCAGCGCGGCTATGCGCCAGTGATTCGCGGTATCGCCCGCACCAGCGCACGTGTTGCGGTGCGCCAGGCGGGAAACCTGCTGTACGAAACCACGGTGGCGCCGGGCGCGTTTGTGATCGACGACTTGTATTCCACTGGTTATGGCGGTGACCTGGACGTCACTGTGTACGAGGCTGACGGCAGCGAGCAACGCTTTATCGTGCCGTTCGCCGCGACCGCTCAACTGCTGCGACCCGGTACCTCGCGCTTCAACCTGACGGCAGGGCAAACCCGCAACAATTCCATCTCGCGCCAGGCCAAGGTGGTGCAGGGCACCTACCAACGAGGGTTGAGCAACCTGTTTACCGGCTACGGCGGTGTCCAGGCCAGCGACGACTACCGTGCAACCCTGGGCGGCCTGGCCTTGAGTACACCGATCGGCGCATTGGCGGCCGACGTCACACACGCACAGACCCAACTGCGCAGCGGCAGCTCAAGCGGTCAGAGCCTGCGCCTGACGTACAGCAAAAACATTCTCAGTACCGGCAGTAACTTCGCCCTGGCGGCTACGCGGTTCTCTACCGAGGGCTACCTGGACTTCAGCAACGCCGTACAACTGCTCGCAGCCGAGCGTGATGGCCTGGACACCAGCCTGTACGGCCGGCCTCGCAGCCGCTTGACGCTGTCCGCCAACCAGAGCCTGGGCGGTTGGGGCCAGGTGGCATTCAGCGGGTTTACCCAGAATTACTGGAACCTGCCAGGCAGCGATGTGCAGTACCAGCTCAGCTACAACAAGCAAGTCAACCAAGTGAGCTACGGCATCAGCGCCAACCGCAGTCGCGCAGGGCTGGGCGGCATGCAGAACTCGATGCTGTTCACCGTCAGCCTGCCGCTGGGCTTTGGCGACTCGATCAATCGTCCGCAACTGTCGGCGCGGGTCATGCGCGACACCGGCGGCAGTGTCAGCCAGCAAGCCACTGTGAGCGGCACCGCCGGGCAAGACCGCCAGTACAGTTACAGCGCGAATGCCGGTCACGACGGTGCCAGTGCCAGTAACAGCACAGCCCTCAACGGCCAATACACCGGTTCCAAGGCCATCGTCGGTGGCACTCTGAACAATGGCCAGGGCTACAACAGCCTATCGCTGAACGCCAGTGGCAGCGTGGTAGCTCACCCGAGCGGGGTGACGTTCACACCGTACCGGGGCGACACCATGGCAGTGGTCAGCGCTCCCGGTGCAGCGGGCGCAAAAGTGGTGGGTTACCCCGGCCTGAAACTCGATGGGCGCGGCAATGCCGTCGTGCCGTACCTGCGGCCCTATGAACTCAACGAAGTGGCGATCGACCCAGTCGGTACCTCACTGGACGTGGAATTGAGCGAAACCAGCCAGCAAGTCGCTCCCCGTGCCGGTGCCGTGGTGGCGTTGAAATACGGCACCCGCACTGGTGAAGCCTTGCTGCTCAACGTCAGCCTGGCCGATGGCAGCACGTTGCCGTTCGGCGCCTCGGTTGTGGATGACCGTGGCGTGTCGGTGGGCATGGTCGGGCAGGGCGGGCAGCTTTATGCCCGAATCAAGGAAAACGCGCACCGGCTGTTGATCAGTTGGGGCACCCAGGCCAACCAGCAATGTGCCTTGACGCTGCCTGCGGGCAAACGTGATGGCCAGCAACTGCGCCAGGTGGATGCGGTGTGCACCCCCGATCCCGTGGCGGCGGTTGCGGCCCGATAATGCTCTGAAGGAGAAACTGACATGATTCAGAAGAAACCCTGGGCCTTGCGCCTGCTGGCGCTATCTGGCCTGCTGGCCGGTGTCGCCTTTTGCAGTGCCAAGGCTGTTGCCGGCACCTGCGAACTCAATCCGGCAACAAACCCACTGGGCAGCCAGCCGATCATTGCCACCATGCCGCTGTTGGGCGCAAACCTGACCGTGGGGCGCGACCTGCCGGTTGGCAGTGAAATCTATCGCCAGACGTTCATGCCTACTACCACCACCAATTTACATTGCCTCAACCTGACAGCTCAGCCGCTGGAACGGGATTACTTCACCGCCACGCCATTGCCGTTGTCCGCCTGGATGGGCTCTCCCTACGGAGGCAAGACCTACGAGACTGGGGTCGCCGGAGTCGGCGTGGTGATCTGGTTTCGCAGTGACGTGCTGCCCTACACCTGGAGTATGCCCAACTGCGACACGATGATGGCCAACTGCGGGATCAACTCCGCACCTGGAAACATGGCATTGGTTGTGTCGCTGATCAAGACCGGCAATGTGGCGGCCGGCGTGATCAACGGAGCAAACTTTCCTTCGGTCGTTCGTGACATCGTCACCGACAACATCCTGCCCGTGCTGCGGCTGAACTTCTCCGGCACGATCAACATCGTCTCGCGTACCTGCACCACACCGGACGTGCCGGTGCCGCTGGGCAGTTATCGGGTCGGTGAACTGGGCGGCGTCGGGAATGGCACGCCATGGAAGGAGTTTGACATCCAGTTGCTCAATTGCCCGGCGTTCCACGGCTACTTTTCAACGACTGGCCCGCAATGGAGTAACGACGGCAGCACGTTGCCCGGTACTCGCACCAACAACGCAGTGAACTTCCGACTGGACCCGGTCAACGGCGTGATCGACGCGGCGAATGGCGTGATGAGCCTGACCAACAGCGCACCCGGCGAGGCGCCGGCGGCGACAGGTGTCGGCATCCAGATCGCTCGCCGCACAGCAGTGCCCGTACCTTTGGGCACCATGGTGGCGGGGTTCCAGGCCAGCCTGACGTCCTTGGAAGGCGCCAGCTTTGCCATCCCGCTGCAAGCGCGCTACCTGCAAACTCAAGGCACCGTAACCCCCGGGCCGGCAAACGGTGCCGCGGTGTTCACACTGGATTATCAGTGAACTATCCACTAGGAAATTTCCTACAAGAGCGCGGCACCATTCATACGTAGTCAACCCACCCCACACCCGATACTGAGCCTCGTTGAACGGCCCCACCGACCAAGCGGACCGGGCCTTGCAACCTGATTGAAGCCCTCATCGGGCTTCAGACTTTCCTCACTATCTGGATTACGTTATGAACAAGTTTGCGCTTAAAGGTCTGTTTGCCGCTGTCATCCTCGCCGCTGGTTCCCAGGCTGCCATGGCTGCTGACGGTGAAATCAACTTCGTCGGTTCCGTAACCGACAACACCTGCCCGGTGGTCGTGACTGACCTGAACGGTTCGGTCGGTGCTGGCGATGTGGGCCTGGGCGACGTGCCCGCCACTTCCCTGGCTACCGTTGGTGCTGTTGCCGGTGGCGGCGCGTTCTCCCTGACTATTGACACTAACGCCCCAGGTTGCAGCGTCACCGGCAAGAGCGCCGTGGTCAAATTCCTGTCCCTGAGCGGCACTGCCGGCGCCAGCGGCCAGTGGATCGGCATCACCCCGGACGCCGGTCACGCCACCAACGTTGCAGTACAGATCAAGGACGCCACCGACAAGGACGTGCAACTGGGCCTGGAATCGGCTCCGTACCTGGACCTGACCCAGCCGCTGCGCTTCACCGCCAACTACATCGCTACCGGCATTGCGACCTCCGGCCCGGCCAACGCCAAGGCTGCGTTCACCGTCGAGTACCAGTAAGCCCTGTTGATGCGCCGCTGCAGCGTTGATGCGCGCAGCGGCCATCCCCTCGCTCACGGCAAGAGGATGATCGAAATGAACGTTTCCCCCTTCAAGAAGGCATCGGCCCTGGCGCTGTTGCTCAGTACTGCACTGCTCAGCACGGCCAGCCAGGCCGGTGTGATGCTCGGCGGCACGCGGATCGTGTTCGACGGCAACAAACGCGACGCGTCGATCACCGTCAGCAACACCACGGCGCAGCCGTACATGGTGCAGACCTGGGTCAACACCGAAGCCGATGACATGACCACCGCCACGCCCTTTGTGTCGACGCCGCCGCTGTTCCGACTGGACCCGCGCAAAGAGCAAATGGTGCGCATCCAGAAAGTCGCCGGCAACCTGCCGAGCGACCGTGAATCGGTGTTCTATTTCAACGCCCAGGAAATCCCGGTGGCCAGCGAAGGCAACGCCAATACGCTGAAGATTGCCATGCGCACCCGCGTCAAATTGTTCTATCGCCCGGCCGGTCTCAAGGGCAATGCGATGGAAGCACCGTCGCAGCTGACCTGGAGCCTTGCGCAGGAACAGGGCAGGGCCGTGCTGGTGGTCAATAACCCGTCGCCGTTCCATATCTCGTTCATTGGCGTGACTGCCAAGTCTGCCGGCCAGAGCGTCGAGGTCAACGAGCCGACGATGGTCGCGCCGATGAGCAGCCAGCGTTATCCGCTGCCGGGCTTCAAAGGCACAACCGGCGAAGTGGTGTTCTCGGCCATCAATGATTACGGCGGCTACAGCGAGCCGCAGACCGTGTCACTGAACCGCTGATTCCTTTTCTTCCTGTAGACGTTTGCGCGTGCCACGACTGTGGCGCGGCGGCCGGGTATTGCCATGCGAATCGATAACTCCTTCAGCTTTAGTCGTTTGCCTTTGTGGGTCGCCGTGGCGGCCGCCTGTGCCGGTGAATTGGCCGTGGCCGGTGAGCCTGCCAAGTTCGATGCCGGCTTCATGCAGTCGTTTGGCGGCGCCGGGGCCGGGCCCAACCTTGACCTGGATGCGGTGGCTAACAGCGGCAGCATCGGTCCTGGTACCTACCCGGTGCTGATTCGCCTGAACCAGAGCTTTTTCGACCGGCGTGACATGACCTTCATCAAGGATGAGCAGGGCAGTGACGTACGTGTATGCCTGTCCGAGGCTTTTCTCAAGGAACTCGGGGTGAAGCTGGAGGCGTTCAAGGTGCCCGGCGAAACACTGCCCGCGTGCATCGACCTGGCAGCTCTGATCGAAGGCGCCTCGGTGACCTTCAACGCCAACTACCTGGCCCTGGATATCAGCGTGCCGCAGATCGCCCTGAGCCGGGATGCGGCCGGCTACGTGGCACCGTCGGAATGGGACCGCGGCATCAACGCCGCGATGCTCAACTACCAGTTTTCCGCTGCGCAAACCAACAGCGACGCCCGGGGCACCGGCAATCAGTACAACCTGTATGCCACCGGTGGTTTCAACCTCGGCGACTGGCGTTTTCGCTCCAGCTCCTCGTTCCGCCAGGGCGATGAAGGTGGCCGCCAGTGGCAGCGCAGCAATACCTACGCGCAACGGGACATCACGCCGCTGAAGGCTACGCTGACGATGGGCGAGAGCTTCACCCCTGGCGATGTGTTCGACAGCGTGCCGTTTCGCGGTGTGCAACTGGCCTCGGACATGGGCATGTTGCCGGACTCGATGCAGGGCTACGCCCCGGTGATCCGTGGCATCGCCGAAACCCAGGCCAAGGTCGAAGTGCGCCAGAACGGCTACTCGCTGTACACCACTTACGTGGCGCCGGGTGCATTTGAGATCAACGACCTCAACGCCGCCTCGGGCAGCGGCGACCTGGAAGTGATCATCACCGAAGCCGACGGACGTGAACGACGTTTCACCCAGCCGTACGCAACCCTGGCCAACATGCTGCGGGAAAACACCTGGCGCTATAGCGCGACTGTGGGCGAATACAACTCGGCCAACGGCGGCGAGCGGCCGATGTTTACCCAGGCGTCCCTGGCCTATGGCTTGCCGTTCGACCTGACCCTGTACGGCGGCTTTCTGGGGGCTGATTTTTACCGTGCCGGTGTGGTTGGCGTGGGCAAGAGCCTGGGCAGCATCGGCGCCGTCTCGGTCGACGTCACCCAGGCGCAGACCGACGTGCCCAAGGCCGTCACCACCCAAGGCGACAGCAAAAAAGGCCAGAGCATCGGCCTGCGCTACGGGAAGGCATTTGAAAGCGGCACCTCGGTGCGCTTCGCCGGTTACCGCTATTCCACCGAAGGCTATCGCGACTTCAGCGAAGCCGTGGATTTGCAGCAACCCAACGACTACAGCCAGTTCTCCAAGCGCAGCAAGGTCGAGGCCAGCGTCAACCAGGCCCTGGACAACTACGGCTCGCTGTACTTGAACCTGAGCAAGCAGAACTACTGGGGCACGTCCCGTGAAGACAAGCAGATGCAGCTGGGTTTCAACACCCAGTACAAGGGCGTGACCTATGGCGTGTACGCCAGCAAGACCCTGACAGACGACTTCGGCTCCAACAACCAGGTGGTCTTCACTGTGTCCATGCCCCTGGGACAAACCCGCAGCACCGGTACCTTCAGCGTCACCCGCAACAATGACGGCAGCCTGGATCAACGGGCCGGCCTCAGTGGTCGCGATGGCAACCTGAACTACAACGTCAACGCCAACCGCGTGGAAAACACCGGTAACAACGGTTCGGCACTGCTGGGCTACCGTGCACCGTTTGCCCAGTTGGGCGCCGGTGTGAGCGTCGGCTCGGGCTACCGGCAGACCTCGGTCAGCGCGGC
>NZ_JACARK010000381.1:0-1283 GCF_013386655.1 Pseudomonas sp. K5002
GGGCCCACAGCTTGCCCTGGCGCCCCGCCACTTCCGGGCGCAACGCCACCGACTCAGCCCCGCCCGGCAACTTTACGTTGGTGCCGGAAGGAATCAACGCGCCGCGCGGCAGCGGTATGTCGCCATTGAGGGTCACGTGGTTTTGCGTCGGGTTAAGCGCCTCGTAGTTCGTCGGCAACGGCACCCCTTTGGGCCAGGTCAGCGCCCCGAGCCGGGTGTCCTGGGTCAGCAGGCTGCCGGCGTCCAGCTGTGAGCCGGCCGCCAGGGTGTGTGCCTGGCTCAATAACGTGCCTGCGGCAAACAGCATATTGCCCGCGCTGTCGAACACCGCTGCGGCCAGTACCGTACCGGCGGCCACGCCCACGGCCTTGATCGGCAGGTCGTAGTTGAGCACGGTGCCCGCCGGGAAGGTCGTGCCGTCCGCCAGGGTGATGCCGTTACCCGGCACGATGATCGTGCCCCCGGTAAAGTCGATACCCGGCAACAACACCCAGCCCTTGTCATCGACGGTCTGTGGTGGCGGCGCAAAACCGTCGTTGATGCTGCCGTAAATATTCAGGTCGCCACCGGCGCGCAGGGTCAGGCTGCCCGACTCACCGGAGCCATACACCGAGGTTTTCTGGCTGTTGGGGTTGAGGCTGGCGTAACGGTAGCCGGACAGGTCCAGATCGCCCTGCACCACCAGGTCACCGTCCGCGGTCTTGCTGACGATTTCCACGCCCGGGCGCAGGTGGAAGGCATCGGCGTAGGTTGCATTGTTAAGCCCGGCGAGTTTGTTTTGCAGCAGGTTCTGGTTGAGCAATGCACCGTTGATAAAGGCCGTGCTCAGCACATGCTTGCCATCCAGGTAGGCCTGGTCGATCTGTTGGTAAGGCCGCCCGCTGGCCGTCGGATCGGAGACCAGTGGCGCATCGTCGTAACTGATCATGCCGTTGAGGGTGATCGAGCGCGCGCCCTGGATCGTCAGGCGGCCATGGGCATCGATGTTGATGTCGTTGCTGGTGCCATCGACGTTGATCAGCCGTGGTGCATTCAGTTCCAGGGTGCCGCGGTTGCGCCCGTCATTGCCCTGGACCGCCTCGGTGCCGTGGCGCAGGTCGATGCGTGCGCCATCGGCCAGGGTCAGTTGACCGGTGCCGGAGCCGAGCACCACCATGGCCCGGTTGGGCGAATCGATGATCTTGCCGTAGCTGTCCACCCGCAGCTTGCTGCCATGGGCGTCGAGTACCGCGCCGCCGTCCAGCGTCAGGCCGTGCTTGCCGGCCAGGTTGATGCTGCCGACG
>NZ_JACARK010000382.1:0-1988 GCF_013386655.1 Pseudomonas sp. K5002
CAGGCTGACCTGGTGCTCGCCGTGCTTGAGGCGCAGGCGTGTCACCTGGGTCATGTCCGGCAGGGTGCGCCAGGTGCGGGTGTCGGCGCCTTCGGTGACGGCCGAGGCAATACCGAGTACCAGGCCCGCCATCGGGTTGGTCTTGTTCAGGTTGTTCTGGGTGATGCCGCGAGTGACGGCGCGCACGGTGGTGCGCAGGATGATCCCCGGCATGTCATCCCGCAGGGCGCGGCGGGACATGGCGGTGGTGCTGTTGAGGGCAGTGAGGTTCTGTTGCCGGCCGTCGACACCGATCTGGGCGAAGGGCGCGGTCGAGGTGTCGGGCTTGATCACCGGGAACGACAGTGGCGTGATCACCAGGTGGCCGTCGATGGGGATCGGCAACGGCAGGCGAATCGAGTCGCGGGCCGGCGCCAGGCCGCTTTGCACCACGATCAGCACGTCAGTCTCGTCCGCACCGACCTTGGATTTGTCCAGGTCGAGCAGGGCCTGTTCCAGCAGCGGTGTGTTGGGACGCAGTTCGGCGGCCTTGCGATAACCCGGTGCGGCCAGGTCTTTTTCGCCCAGGGCTTCGTAGACGAAGCCGGCCAGGTAGTGGCTGAAAGCGCTCTGGTAGCTGTTCTTCAGGCCTACCACTTCAGGGGCGTTGAGGCTTTCCACCGGGTAGCCGCGCAGGTCCTTGAACTGGGTCGCGATGCCCTGGCGCTCGGCCTCGTTTTCGCTCTTGAGGTATTCCTTGTCCCGCAGGTCGGCAATCACCGCTTCGCGTTCGTGGGTCTTCTTGATCTCGGTGCGGGCACCGTCGAAGTCATTCAGCGCCAGCAGGTTCAGGGCCATCTGGGTGGTCAGCATGACCTTTTCGTAGTCGTAGCCTTCGTAGCGGCGGACCTTGTCATTGACCAGGAAGGCGCCGAACTGCGCGAGGTACTTGTCGGTGTCGAACTTGACCGACTCTTCCCACTTGTAGACTTGCAGGTCGGCGCTGCGCCAGGCGACCTGGCTGCCGGTCAGGTCGCCCTTGGCGCGCAGCAACTCACCCTTTTCGAAGTAGTAGAGAAGGTCCTTGTCGTCGCCGGTGTTGTTCTTCTCAAGCAGGGTCAGCGCGGCGTCGACGTTGCCGGTGGCCAACTGCTGATTGGTGGCTTGCAGCTCGTTGTCGTAGCTGCGAAACATCGAACAACCGGACAGCAAGGTCACTGCCGCGAGCGCGAGCGAGGTAAAGGCGCGAGATGCCATCGAAGAGCTTCTTCCCTGAACGTAATCGGCCGAATGTGCTGGTCGGGCCGAATCACCAATGGCAGGAAGGCGTTGCGATCCGGCCAATTCCTCATAAAAAGAGGAGCTGAAATGCCATTTCGAAATAACGAAGGCGCGGCATTATAAGCTGCATTACTGGCAAAACAATGGCCTTTTGGATCCGATTTTTAGCTCGGATGCCACTACCTAAGTGTCGTTATCCCCATCCCCGAATCACTAACGCCTTGAGTCAAACCCCTTAAGGTTTGACAATGTGTTACTTCGTATTTCCCTTTGAGATCCATTCATGATTGCCCCCTTCCGTTTTCTTGCCTGGCTGGTGCTGCCGGCGTTGATGTCGTGCAGTTTCAACCTGCTGGCTGCAACTGCCGAGGGCGCGCCCCAAGCCCTGCATTTACTGGACTACATCGGTGCGGACTACCCCCCGACAGTGGAGGCGGGCAAGGTTATCGATGATTCCGAATACCGTGAACAGGTAGAGTTTCTCGGGGTGTTGCAGGGGCTGGTGGCCGATCTACCGGAAAAGCCCGAGCGCGCCGAACTGATCAAAGGCGTGGATGAACTGCTGGCCGCCGTAACGGCCCATCAGGACGGCGCGGTGGTTGCGCACCAGGCCCGGCAATTGGGCGCCAAGTTGGCAGTGGCCTATGAAGTCAGCCAGGCCCCGGCCATTACCCCCGATCCGACGCGCGGTGCGCCGCTGTACGCGCAGAACTGCTCGGTGTGCCACG